>JAJDWM010000365.1 GCA_022825595.1 Bryobacterales bacterium
TCCACTTTTGAGAACGTTCCGAGGTCGTAGAGATTGCGCTGGGTCGCGAGCATGGCGGCTTGAGACAGCGGCTCACCTGTGCGCAGCTCCACAGTGCGCGCGAGCACGTCGGGACGCGTGCCGAATGCACCCGAGAGGATGACGCGCCCTGTGCGCAGCGGCGGCCCGTGGCTTGTGGCGTAGTGCACGACGACCTGGCCCGGAGACTCGGATGGCTCAGCCTTCCAGTCGAACCGCACGTCCTGGTAGCCCGCGTCGGAGAATTCGCGCAGGATGCGCTGCCTGTCGGAGGCGATGCTTGCCTCGCTGAAGGGCTGCCCCTCGGCCGACGCGAACTGGAACGATGCTTCGTCGCCGGGAAACTCTGCCATGCCCGAGGTCTCCAAGCTCGAGACGAGGGTGGGGGATCCTTCTACAATCTCGATCCGGATTGTGAAATCGCCGGAACCGTCCCGCGGAATGAGGCTCCCCAAAACGCTGAAGTCGCGGAACCCATTCGATGAGTACAGCTGGCGGATGGCGGCCAGGTCAGTCTCCAGCAGCGAAGCGGTGTACCGACTTGCGCCACCCCTAGTGCCGCCTCCGAGGATCTGCATCCGTTCTCGAATCGTGCCAGCGTCGAAGTAGGTGTTGCCGACGATCTCCACGGCCCGGAGCTTCCGGCGGACGCCACGCTCGATCTGATAGGTGACCGTCGCGTCTTGGCCTGCTGTCCGGTCCACTTGATAGCTCACTTCAGCCTCCGCAAAGCCCTGCGCCTGGAAGTAATCCAGCAGGCTGGACCGTCCCGCCTCGAGCAGGTCTTGGTCCAACGAGCCGCGGAAGACGGGCGAGAGGAGCCGGCGCAGCCGCTTCTCGCTGATCCGGGCACCCTCGAGTCGAACATCCGTCTTCGGTCCGGGACTGATGTGAGCCACCAAGGAGATCTCATTCACCGTCGGGCGGTACTCAGCAGCCAAGACGCGGATCGAGGAGCGCGAGTGGCCGAGGCGTTCAAAGTGCTGCCGGAGGCGTGCGATGCCGCTTTGGATGCGGTCCCTGCGAAAGACCGAGCCACGCTTCCAGCGCGCGATTGCGCGGATCTCGGCCTCGCCCAGCGCGGGGCTCTCGCCGGGAACCAGCAATGCGCCGATCTGGGCCCTGCGACCAGCCCGCACTTCGAGGGTGACATGCACCAGCTGGGTGTCGATCTCCCGATCCAACGAAACGCTGACGGCAGGCTCGCGATGGCCGTACTCCGCGAGAACGGAGCGGACGGCACTCTCGGCTTCCCCGATCCGCTCTTGAGAAAAGGGCTCGCCAAGCCTCAGCTTGGTCGCGTTGACGAGCTGACCCGCCGACGGGGGCCGGGCCACGCCGGTCACGCGGACGTTGCCCACAAACCAAGCCGGGCTGGTGAGAAAGGTCAAACGTACGCCATCGCCAGCCGGGCTGGCGTCGACCTGTATGTCGCTGTAACGGCCGGTGCGGAACAGCGCCTGGATGGAACGACGCAACTGCCCCGATGCGAGCGGCTCTCCCTGCCGGACCTCCAGGAGCGCCTCGTGCTCAAGATGTGCTTCCGGCGCAAGCGGAGGCTCAAATACAATCTCCGAAACCGACGTCCCGAAGTACGTCGCAGAGGCGCAAGGCACGGCCGCCAAGCCATACAGCGCCAGCACGGTCAGCCACCTGCAGTGCAATGCTAAGAGAATTATAGGGATGCCGCGAACAGCTGCACAGGTGCGGCGCTCCCGCGAGTCTGGGACGGCTTCGGGACGCGCGGACGATCGTTACTCGCGTCAGTGCGTGCTCCCGGAGATCGGTCCGTCGGGCCAGGCTCTGCTGGGATCATCACGGGCAGTGGTGGTGGGCTGCGGAGCGCTGGGCACGGTCCAAGCGTCCCTGCTCGTGCGGGCCGGAGTGGGCGAGACCGTGCTAGTGGACCGGGACTACGTCGAAGTCGGCAACCTGCAGCGGCAAGTGCTCTTTGACGAGCGGGACGCGCACGAAGGCACGCCGAAGGCCGAGGCCGCCGCGAAGCACCTGCGGCTGGTGAACTCCGAGGTCAGCGTCGTCCCCGTTGTTGCGGACCTGACGGCCCGTAACGCGGAGCGATGCCTTGGGGGCGCGAGCGTGATCCTGGACGGGACGGATAACTTCGAGACGCGATACCTGCTGAACGACGCCGCGGTCAAACTGGCAATTCCCTGGATCTACGGCGCTGCCGTTGGCACACACGGCTCCGTCATGGCCATTGTCCCGGGAAGCACGGCATGCTTGGCATGCCTGTTTCCGTCAGCACCCACATCGCCGCAGCCGACGTGCGAAACCGCCGGCGTGCTGAACGCCGTAACCGCGCTAGTGGCGTCGCTGCAGGTCGTGGAGGCGCTGAAGGTGCTGACCGGACAGTTCGACAGCGTCACCGGCCGCCTCGTAACGCTGGATCCGTGGCGCGGTCAGCGCTCGTCGGTGGCGACCGCTTCGCCGGACCCGAAGTGCCCGACGTGCCAACGCCGACAGTTTAGGGCCTTGGCGACCGTCTCGGACCCAGCCACCAAGCTCTGCGGCCGCGATGCCGTTCAGGTTCGCGGACGACGACGCATTAGCCTTGGGGTGTTGGCCGACGGCCTTGAGCGAATCGGCGAGGTGCGGCGCAGCGATCTGGCGCTGCGCTTTCTGTGCCCACCGCACGAATTGACGGTGTTCGCCGACGGACGGGCGATCGTCAAGGGCACGCGGGACCCGGCACTGGCCCGCAGCCTGTACTCCCGCTACGTGGGGGACTAGCTCCGGCCCGACTTGTGGCTGTCGGCCGGCTCGCCAAGGTCCAGCCGATCGATCCGCCGGAAGCGCGTCGCGATTTTGCGCGCCGATGTCGTCAAGCCCCGCAAGTCCCGGTCGGCCTGCCGGAAGTGGGTGGCGAGCTTGGCGCAGCGGTCCTCGAACCGCTTGAAGTCGTCGGCCAGCTTGCGCAGGTGTTCCTGAATATCTCGCGCGTGCTCCTGCAGTCCAGCATCCTTCAGGATGGAGACGGCGGTCGTCAGGACGGCCATTAGAGTGGTCGGTGACGTGAGCATCACTCGGCGCTTCTGGGCCAGCTCAACGACGGCCGGATGCGACACATGAATCTCGGCGAACACGGCCTCAGATGGCACGAAGAGGATCGCGTAGTCGCAAGTATGGCCTGCCACGATGTACTTTCGCGCCACATCCTCGACGTGCTTCCGGAGGTCTCGGCCAAAGGCTGCGGTCGAGCGCTGCCTCGCATCGAGGTCCAAGCTTGGGTCGCACCCGCGGCGGTAGTTCTCCAGCGGGAACTTGGAATCGATCGCGATCATTCCCGTCGGAGGAGGCAGCAGCAGGACGCAGTCGGCCCTCTTCCCGTTCGCCAAGGTGCACTGCATGCGGTAGCTCCCTGGCGGGAGCACGTCCTGCACCAAAGCGCCGAGCTGGACCTCTCCGAAGGCTCCGCGAGCCGAGCGGTCCGACAGAACGCGGCGAAGGGAGACCACCTCGGCTGAGAGGTCCAAGAGGCCCTGCCGTGCCCGGTCTATCAGGGCGAGACGGCTGCTGATGTCGGCCAGACCCTTCGCGGACAACTCAGAACTGCGGGCCAGGCGAAGGTCCAGCTCCTCGCGCAGCGCGCGCGAGTCATCGCCCTGGCGCCGCGCCTGCTCATCCAGCCGCGCCTCAATCCCCAGAAGGGACGACTGCAACTGACCAGCCCGGCGCCTTCGGGATTGGGCGAGCAGGACGAACTGCAGGCTGCAAGCGATGATCAGGACAACAACGAGGGCCAGCTGGACGGGATCCACATCACAATCATAGGGTATTCGTAATACATACGTGCATTCATCTTTAGTTTCGTTGCTGACCTGACTGGACATTCTTGTGTTGCGTGCGCCGAGGGAAGAAAGCGG
>JAJDWM010000570.1 GCA_022825595.1 Bryobacterales bacterium
GCAGCTCGTCTTGGACTCGTGTCCTTGGTGCAGCGAGCGCTTCACAAACTCAAGCTTCAGTGCGTCAAGGACACAGTTCTCCTTTCACTGCCACAACGCAGATTGCGACTTCGGCAAGTCATCGATGCCACTTCCTTGCAATGTCGTGGACGAGGCGCTCTACCGAAACCCACCCACCCTGCTGATCGCGACGATCGACAAGTTTGCCCGCCTTGCTTGGGAATCGAGAGCGGGTGCATTCTTCGGGCAGGATGCGCAGCGGCCACCCGAACTGATCATCCAGGATGAAGTTCACCTGATCACTGGCCCGCTGGGGTCGGTGGCCGGAATATACGAGACTGCCGTCGATTCGGTCGCGCGCCTGAGGGGCGTAAATCCGAAGTATGTCGCATCGACGGCGACGATCCGGATGGCCTCCGAGCAAATCAGGCGGTTGTACGCTCGAGACGTCGCCGTCTTTCCGCCGCCCGGACTGTCATGCGATGACTGCTACTTCGCCAGGTCGGACGAGCGGCGGCCAGCGCGGCTGTATCTCGGGTACCTAGCCCACAAGCTCGACCAGCGCCACTGCCTCGCCCCGCTCGCGGCCGCCCTGCTCATGGGGCCCTTGGATGTCTTCGGCCAAGCCTCCGAGGCGGACCGCGAAGACTTGATGGAAGCGTGGTGGACTCAAGTGATCTACCACGGCACATTGTTCGGCGTCGGGATCTCACACAACGCCTACACCGTCGAAGTCCGCGACTGGGCGCGTAGGCTCTCAAGAGAGATGGAGGACGCCCGGCGGGCTCTGCGGGAAGGTGGTGGGACGTACGAGGACGGACTCGCAGAGGGCCGCATCCGGGCTGCCGGGTCGCGGGCACTGCAATTGGAGATTGCCCAGCTCACGAGCATACCCACCGCGGCGCAGAATGCGGAGACGTTCCGCCGGCTGCAGCTCGCCCGGACCCAAGAGGGACATCTTGACGTGGTGCTGGCAACGAACATGGTGTCCGTAGGGTTGGACGTGTCCCGCCTAGCCGTCATGGTTGTGAACGGCCAGCCACTAACGACGGCGGAGTACATCCAGGCCAGCAGCCGGGTGGGCCGCGCGGCAGTTCCCGGCCTGGTCGTTGCGAATTACTTCCGCCATCAGGCTCGCAGCCTCTCGCACTACGAGCTCTTCAGGCCGTACCACGAGTCCTTCTACCGCTTTGTGGAGCCGTCGAGCGTCACCCCTTTCACGTATCCGGTCCAGGCAAGGGCGCTGCACGCGGCACTGGTCATTGTCCTGCGCCACGCTGTGAGAGGGCTGCGAGACAACAATCGGGCCGGGGAACTTACCCAAGATGCCCAAGTGTCCCGAGCGGTAGATGCCCTGAAGGAACGCTGCGAGGCGGCCCAGGCCGGAGGTCGAGGTGCCCCCACGTGCCGCCAGATCGACGCGCTCCTCCAGGAATGGCTCGCGGAAGCCAAGCGTTGCCGTGCGAATCGCCGCCGCCTTCACTATGACTCTAAGGACAGGTCTTCGGATTCGCTCCTGTTCGGCCACGACCGCCCCCGAAAGGGTGTCTGGCCAACCATGAACTCGATGCGCGAAGTGGAGCGGACAGGAGTCCTACAGGCGCTATGACAGGGGAGGTCGTGTCGGTCCGGCTGTCGCACCTGCTCCGCCAATGTGGTGTCGGCGCCATCGTTCGGGGGCGGAACTTCCTCGTCGCAGTTCAGGACACCAGCAAGTGGTATCCGCAAGGCGAGGTACCGGAGTCGAGCCAAATCCGATATGTGGATCAGGTCCGCAGCTCGCTCGGAATCTCCGAGACCCTGTGCATGCCTCCGACAGCCAATGTGGAGACGGACGGGACGGTCCGGGGGACTTGGATTCCGGCAGTGCGGTTTCCGACATGGATGCGGTGTCCGCGCTGTAGCCTCTTGCATCGTCGGCCTTGGCAGGAGAGTCCGCAAGCGGAGCGTCTGCGCTGCAGTGGCGGGGAGCAGAAGTGCGGCTCGGTCCTCGACCAAGTGCCCTGGGTTGTCGTGCATCCCGACGGATACCTAACCGACGTCCCATGGCAACAGGTCGCCCACCACCGACGCCACGGGCAGCTGTCGCCGGACGCTTCGGTGCCCCGTGCGGCCAGGTCGTGCCGGAACGGCCCGCCTAACCTGCAGTTGTTGGGTGGGGACCGACGACCCCGCGTCCGATGCCAGACATGCAGATCGGAATCCGAACTGCCGCTCCAGATGGCATACCCAGCCCGCTACGGTCAGCAGCCGTGGATTCGCACGCCCCCCGCCGAGGAAGCGCTCGGAGAGGCATTCGTTCTGGACGTAAACGACGTCCGAGTTCATCTGCCCGCCACTCGGTCGGCGCTCGTGATCCCGCCGGAGTCCCGCATTCACAAGGGAACCGTGGTGGACCGACTCTACTCCAGTTCCGCAGTGCAGAGGAGAATCGCGGATGCCCGAATGGGCCTGCAGCGAAGGTCGATCCTGAAGCGCATCGCGGACGACTGGCGCTGCTCGGTGGCAGACATCGAGGGTGCTTTGTTGGAGCTGCAGAATGGGTATCCCCTCTACGGCCAGCCTCTGGCCGAGGGCAACCTGCACCAACTGGAATACAGTGCATTCCTGGACAAGATTCCCGACCTTAGGGAGGACGAGGATTTCGTGACCGTGCACTACACGAGTGCGTGGAAGGCACTTCGCCGCCAGACGGAAGGGCGTCTGCGCCAATCCGCCTCAATAGTGGACCGACTCATCGGGGTACGGCGGTTGCAAGAAATTCTGGTCTTCAAGGGGTTTAGCCGGATCTCAACGGAGCATATCGTCGATCCTGACATCTCTGGCTCGTCCTCTTGGCTCCCGGCTCTCTCCCTCCGCGGCGAGGGCATTTTCTTCACGATCAGCCCACGGGCAGTCGCAAAGTGGGGGCAGCAGGAAGCGCTGAAGGCGCGTTTGTCGGCCCTCAGCGCCCGCCTTGCCGGGCACCCGCTGGGGCGGGCCGCGCTAGGGCTGAAGATCACTCCCCAGTTCGTGATGCTTCACACACTGGCACATGCGGTCATCCGACAGCTTGAGTCCGAAGCTGGCTACTCCGCCGCTTCACTAAGAGAGCGGATTTACGCTGGCACGGACGACTTCACAATGGCAGGCATTCTGATCTACGTGTCTGTGCCAGACAAGCTAGGCTCGCTCGGCGGACTGGTTCAGCTGGCTAGGCCAAGGAGGTTCATCCGGATTCTTCAATCGGCACTGGACCAAGCATCGTGGTGCTCGCTGGATCCTGTCTGCGCGTCGCATCAGGGTCAAGGGCCCGCGCTCCCCAATCTTGCGGCATGCCACGCGTGCACCCTGATTCCCGACACGAGCTGCGATTTCGACAACACTCTATTGGACAGAATCTGCATCAATGGCGACCCCTCGACCGGAGTGGCGCCACTGAGCAGATTCACGCTGCCGGAGGCATAGTGGCCCGCCGCTCCTTCAGGCTCCCGCGAATCCAAGATCTGACCAAGGATCAGGAGCGCGTCCGATCGCTGCCGCTTGACGGGCAGCACTTGGTTGTCGGAGGACCGGGCACCGGCAAGTCCGTTCTCGCGCTCCTCAGGGCGAGGAGGCTAGCGAGGAGCGGCAGAAAGTACGTCGTCCTCATGTACAACCACTTGCTCAAACAGGCCAGTCATGGCCTGTATCGCGGACAACTCTCGTGCGACACGTGGAAGAGTTGGTATTGGCGAGTCTTCAAGGAACTGACGAATCATGACGTACCGCTGGTCTCAGACACGA
>JAJDWM010000258.1 GCA_022825595.1 Bryobacterales bacterium
GAAGCCCCGAACTCCGCGAATTCCCGGTAGAGGGAGGGCACGACCGGTCCGTACTGCCAAGCCTCTAGCGTCTCGTCGAGCAGCGGTCCCTTGTGATAGCCCAAGTGCCAGCCGTGGGCATAGTACACCAGTTTGTGCAGCTGCATCTGGGTGAGGGGCTCCTTGCCCAGAAAAAAGTTGGCAACCGCCTTGGCGCTGTACGGTGCCGGCACTTAACCGCCTATTACTAGTATAGCAGATCTGTCAAGAACGGCGCCAGGCCTAAGGGGCATGTGCATTTGACTGCGAACAGTTTTCTGTGAGGGACTGGTCCCAAAGGCACTTGGCGGGGACACCGCCAGTCATTCACGCTGTAGATCCTGAAGGGTTCAAGACAGCCTCGACAATATCGGGCCCAACATCCCGAACCGCAAGGGGGGAGTGGCGCGTCATCCCTGCGAATTGCGTGGACGTGCAGCACGGGAATGGGTAGTACCGGTAGAGCTTGGCGCCACCGTCCGCCAGTCGGTCGATTGTCGGCGTGTCGATCTCGTTGCCGTTGCAACCGACGGCGTTCCACCCGAGATCGTGTGCCAGCATGAATACGACGTTCGGCCGAGCGGCCCAGCTTGCCCCGATGGCCGCGACAATCAGGAGTGCGGTCAGCGCTGCTTGGCTCCTGCCGTCAGCCATGCCTGATCCCCAGCGTGACCATGCCAACCGGCGCTTGTTCGTCGGCCGTCTTGGTGAGGTAAACGCCCGTCGGATCCTCGCCTGACAGGCCCCAATTCGTGACTCGGTCGTTCGAGTTTCGGAATGGCGTCGGACGGCGCTCTATATGGGGGCCATCTGGTAGATTTCGTCAACCAGATCGTCGGTGAAGTAACAGCTGCGTTGTCCGCAACCCGACGTGCAGATCCACTTCTGCAACTGCGCTATCTGGGACTCGAACGGTCGACCGGCTTGGCAACGAACGCCATCGCCTGTTGGATGTGGTCGAGGGAACTTGCGGCCCGCCCTTCCGTGAGGACACGACCGCCGCGTCCTTCCTCGCTGTGCCGAAGGCGACGGCCGGCTTGGACGTAGGCGGCGGGCTATCCGGAAACCGCTTCAGGGCCCGTGGCCGGGCAGCCCTTCCGAAAGTGTGGGCAGTGCCTGCAGTGCGCACCCTCACGCAGCGGGAAGCTCTGGGTCGCTTGTGCACGGAACAGACTCGTCACCTGCTCGCGAGCTCCAGCCAGCGCCGCGTCTCCGATATCAATGTCCACCGCCACGCCGTGCCGCAAGTAGAACACAACAGCCCTGTCAACCGGGCGTCCCCCGGAGCGGAGGCCCGCAGAGTACAGCTGCAGCTGCTCGGCATGCTTGAGAGCGGACTCCCGGAGGCGAGAACGGCTTCGGCGGTCTGTCTTGTAATCCACAAGGACACGTCCTTCGCCGTCCTCGAAGAGCAGGTCGATGATTCCCCGCAGCACGTGGCCCCCGACCGTGAAGACGTACTCCGTCTCGCGCTCTACGCTCCATGCGGCAGAGGCCCGCTTGCCTAGTTCGTGGCGCTCGAATTTCCGTGCGAGAGCACGCACACTAGGCTTGGCGCCGTCCCTGTCCCCGGCAAGGTAAGCATGCACCAGTCGGCCGAATTCCGACGGGTCTGGGTCTTGCCGTCGCCGGTGCCTCTGTGGCTCCTCGGCCTCCCTGGCCTCCGAGCCGCGCCACTCTTCTGATCCCAGGCCCAGATAGCGCGAGAGGAAATACTTGCGCGGGCATTCGGCATACAGAGCCACCGACGTGACGGACGCCGCATAGTCGGCCTGCGCTTCGGCCTCTCGAGGTAGCAGCACTTGGCTGGGAGTGAGGGCAAGGGGAGAGGCCGCTGGGGCAGGCTGGCTGGGAGGCCCAGATGTCTTCCGGAAGAGGAATCGCAGCTCGTTCCCGGCGGGCACTGTAGTCTCGCCGCTCCCGGCGGCGAGCAGGGACTTTCTGGTGACGCCCAAGCCTGGGCAGACGAGCTTGAGCCAGCCCGACAGCATGGGCTTCCCCGTGAATGAGGCGCTGAGGATAAGGTGCTCCTCGGCCCGCGTCATCGCGACGTATAGCAGCCGCTCCTCCTCTTGCGCCTCGCGGCGGGCCAGGTCGGCTACTGTGCGCGCATAGGCCGCGTCTGGTTGCCGCCCTCCGCCAGGCGTAGTCCAGTAAGCGCCAATTCCGTGTCGGTTCGAAAAGAGCATCCCGGGCCGCCGGCGCCGGACCGGCGTGTTCAGGGACACAAGCGCCACCATGGGGAACTCGAGCCCCTTGGCGGCGTGCATTGTGAGGACCTGTACCGCATCCGCGGTCCCGTGGGTTGGAGCGGCTTCTGCCGGTGGCTTCTCCTTCAGGGCGGTGTCGAGTGCTGCCGAGACTTCGCTCACGCTGTGCAGGCCGTGCATGTGTTGTCGTCCGATCCAGTCCAGCAGTTGGTCTAGCCGGTCTGCCGCCTGATCTTCGTCGTCACCCGCATTGAGGGCCGCGCGGTAGCCGAACGCCGCCAGCGCCCGTGCCAGCAGAGGGCCCGCGGGCACGGTCGCCCGGTCTTCCCGACAGCGCGTAAACTCCAACCGGAATCTCTCGAACCGAAGGGCCTCGCCGCTGTCTAGGCCCGTGTTCTCTGCTTCTGCGTCCAGCGAGTCGGCAAGGTTGTTGGAATGCAGGCGCAGCTGGAGGATAGCCGAGTCGCTGATCCCGCAGAGCGGGGACTTCAGGACGGCGGTCAGGCTGATCTCGTCGCGCGGGTTGCGCAGCGCCCTCAAGAAGGCCGCCACCTCCGCCGTGACTGGCGCGTCGAAGAGTCCCCGGGTGGTCGCCGTGACGCAGGGAACGCCCTCCCGCCGGAACTGTGCTGCGACCGCGCTTGCCACAGCGTGTGTGCGCGCGAGGACTGCGACATCGCCCCATCGCAGGGCTCGAGCACCGCCCGGAACGCTTTGGTCGGCCACCTGTAGCGATCCATGCAGGGATCGCAAGCGCGCCGCGAGCGCCCCCCCTTCAGCGCGCAGCCGTTCGGGGCCCGTTTCTGCGGCGATCAGCAGTTCGACGCAAGGCACGCGCTTCGGAGGGAACTGGCCGGCGGCTCGCAGGCGGTGCTTCTCCACACCGCTGTCCCCACCACCCGGCAGGATGCGGTGGACTGCGGCTAGGATCTCCGGCCGGCTACGGAAGTTGTCGAGCAGTTGCACCACTTGGCCACCGTTTTCCTCCACACCGGCCCGGTAGTCTTGGAAGACCTCGCGGACCGCGTGGCGAAAGCCGTAGATGGACTGGTTGACGTCCCCCGCCACGAACCGCACCGGACGCAGGGGACCGTGGGCTTTCAGGAGTCGCCTGACGAGCCGGATCTGCAGCGGATTGGTGTCTTGGAACTCATCGATGAGGATGTGCTCGTAGCCTAGGCTCGGGGGCTTGGAGGATCCGAGCAGTTTGGCGGCCTGCGCCAGCGTGTCGTCGAAGTCCATGCGACTCTGCGATTGCTTAGCGGCCTTGAACCGCCGCAGCGCGCGCCGCAGAATCCTTAGCAGGCAGGCCCTCGCAGTCCGGTTGCTCTCTCCGGCGGCCGCAGTCTCGCACGCCGGGAGCAGCTCGTACTTCACACGCGAGACCAGATCCTTGTGCTTTCCCCTGCGGACGAAGGGCCGCACGTCCGACGCGGCACGCCTCCCTAGACCTCCAAGCCTCCCCCGGTTTCTGACGCGCGCCTTCCGGATGCTGGCCGCAGTTGCGGCAAGCTTCGGAGCCCGCTTCGCCTCCGCCAACTCTTCCAGCGCACGCGACAGCGCGTGCCAAGGGCCCTTGCGGCGCGCCAAGAACGGGTCGCGGCCGTGGCTCAGGACTTGGGTCGCCAAGGAGGAGAGTCCCTCCAGGACTGCACCGGGGGCGCTAGATGAACCGCCTGAGTAGCACTGCAGGAATTGCGCGAGCGCCCGGTTGCGCTTTCGGAACTCCCAATCGAGAGCCTCGGCGACCGCCGCGTTGAGCATTTGCCGGGCTTCTTGCTCGTCCAGAATCTCAAAGCCCGGATCGATCCCAGCCAGGGCCGCGTGCTCCCGCAAGAGCCGATTGCAGAATGCGTCGATCGTAGACACTTGCACGGCCTCGAGCCGATCCGTGGGCTCTCCGGCTAAGGAAGCTTCACCAACCAGCCGGGCGCGCATCTCAAGAGCAGCTTTCTCGGTGAACGTGATGGCCAAGATGCGCTCCGGCTCGGCACCCCGCTCCAGAACGAGCCAGCGGAGGCGTTCCACAAGTACACGCGTCTTGCCCGACCCGGGGCCGGCGATCACGCAGATGTCTCCGCGCTGCCAGCTCTGGACGGCGCGCCGCTGGTCTTCGGTCAGGCGCATCATGTCGGCGCCAACGGGTCTCTGGCCCTCGCGTCCGGCGCCTTCCACCCCACCCTGCAGACCGCTCTGAACTGGCACGATCGCTGGCAGAAGCTTTGGTCTCTTGGCAGGACTGCAATCCTTCCACCGAGCACATCGCCCACTGCCTGCTTCGCCTCTTTAGTGGCGTTCAGGAGCAGTTCCTTAAGTTCGCTCTCGCTCAGGTCCCGCAGGCCGCCTGTACCACCGACACTGGCGCCGGCCATGCTTGTCTCTCCACGTAGGCCGATGAGCAGCATGCCGGCGGGTTCTAGCCCATGCCCCTGCTCCAGGGCCGCAAGGTACAGCGCGAGCTGTAGCTCCTCGCCGTTGAGGTGACGCGCAAGCAGCTTCTTGACACGGTTCGACGGCGCGTACTTGTAGTCGGTCACCAAGCAGCGCCGCGCCGCGTCTACGTCGTAGCGGTCGATCCGGCACCGCACGAGCGGCTGCGAATCAGGTCGGTCGATGCGCAGGCTCACGCTCTCCTCGAAGCGCGCATGCGACTCGGGCGGGAGTGCCATCGCGGCCACGGGCCTCCCCGCGAACCGGACCAAGTCTGCGCGCACGGCCAGCCGGATGCGCTCGGTCCCGGGATCGGGGCGCAGGTGCAACTTCTCGAGCCTTGCCTGGAAGGCCTCGTCGAGCAGGGCGCCGATGTCACCACGGAAGCGGTTCCATCGGTCAATTACCGTGTGCACGACGTGACCTACGGTCGCCGGGTCGAGACGCTCGGTGGGATCTGGCGGCCTTCCGCGAAGAGCGAGAGTATTGGACGAGAAGTACAGGTAGGGACATTGCCGGTAGTCGGCGATTCCCGAGGCGCTGAAGCTTGCGTTCCTAGCAGCGACGGTATTCAGCAAGGATTCCGGCAGTTGCCCGTCCCCGCGCGGAGGGACGGCCTGCCTCGTGCATCCCAGCAGGCTGCTTGGGCAGTCCGTCACCTCTCCAATCCCCCGCACGAAGGCTGAGGGTTGCAGATCCCGTCCGGTGCTGTCGCGGTGCGGGTAGCTCAGCACCTGCTCTTCCGAGCCCCGCGAGGCGGCGACTTGGAAACGTAGGCGCTCTTGATCCGCAATCTGCACAGTCGTTCGGATCTCGATGCCGAGCGAGTGCAGCCGTTGGCGGGCGCTGTCGTTGAAGAACACGTCCTGGGAGGGAGTCCTCGGGAACCAGCCCTCGGCTAGGCCACAGACGAACGCGACGGGCACGGACCATTGCCTCGCCTCCCCCACGGGCAGAATGTGCACCACGTCAAAGCGCTGGTCCGGCGCTCGACCGCCGTCGGTTCGCAGCACGTCCTCGACCGCGTCGGCGAATGCTGCCAGCGACGGTCTCTTGCGGCCCTTGAAGTCCGGCATCAGGACGGACTCTCTTATGGCCCTTCGCACGGCCTGGCGGGCGGCGAGCGCTTCCCGCCAGTCGAGGGTTCGGCGGAAGTCTCCGGGTTCTGGCGGGGGCCGAAGCGCCTGGATCCGGTCTAATAGCGAGAGGCAGTCGCGTGCCCATCGCTTCGCGCCGACACGCCTGCGGTGCCAGTGTCGGCAGTGTCCGACCTCTCCGATGAGCTGTCGGACCGCAGGGAACTCTGCGGCAGCCGCATCCAGAAAGCCGAACCCGGAGCCCGGGAGGAGCTCCCGGGTGGCGAAGTCGAATGCGTCGGTCTCGCCAGACGACGCCACCGGCGACAAGGGAGACGTGATGGCTTCCAGGGATTCCTCGCCCGGGAACTGCCGGTGGATGAGGCGGAGCCAGCCGAGAAAGTGTCGGGCGACGCCGTGGCCCGAGACGGGTCCGCGCCCCCAGAATCGATGCGGGATCCCGAGGGACTCGAACACCTCTTGCAAGAGGGCGTCATACTTCTCCGGTGAGCGGACGATCACGGCGTGCTCCCGCATGGGCCGCCCGCTGGCCAGGATGCGGCGGGCGATCTCGAGAACCTCGGCCCTGGGGGACGGAGCCGCGATCATTTCGGTGCGTGCGCTGTCCCTCGAGGGTGCGGGCGGCAGCATTACTTGCGGACTGAACGGAGGGTAGCTGGGCAGGCCATCCGGCATTGCGAGGACGAATTCCTCGGCCTGTTCCTGAAGGGCCGAGAGCAGCTCTTCCTGCTGCCGCGTGAACTGCTCGAATCCGTCCACATACACGGACTGCACATCGCCCAGGCCGCGTTCGCGCAGGCTGGCCGCCACGATGGCGATGCGCTGGTTCTGGTGGACACGCCCCTCGCGCGCTAAGGCAGCCTCGAACTCGCGGAAGACCTCCAAGAACGCGGATTGCTGAGTGCCCCGCACCGCTGGCTCGAGCTGGTAGCTGTCCGCCCCGACAGCCCAAAGCTCACGCATCAAGGCCGAGATCCGGCCGCGGAGGCGCGCCGACCCGGCCCAAGAGCGGAGCCAAGCGGATGCAGACGTCGACAGGACCTGGGCCAGAAGCCTGTCTTCCCAGGCACGGCCGGGCTCCGAAAGGTCTGGAGCGTTCTCGGTCACGAACTCGGACATGGTCGTGACCGTCTTGGCCGGCGTCATCAGGCCACGCCGGGCGAGCGTGCTCAGCATGTGGGCCCGCATGCTCGCCGTCGGGACCAGCAGCAGGATCTCGTTGCCCCGCCCGGCTCGGACGGCCCGCTCCAAGTCTGAGAGGATGCGCTGGGTTTTGCCGCTGCCGGGTGGGCCGATCAGTAACACTCGAAAGCCCTCGCCCTAGGTTCGGCGGCCCTTTGCAGTGCGATGCCGGCTGCCTTGCCGCACAAGTGCCGTCAATCCTGCAGCGCCGGCCCCCGTTGCACCGGCGGCCAGATTCTACCATCCGCGCGCGCTAGCAAGGGTTTGGTATGTTGTCGCAGAATAGGCTACGGCTCATTGTGCGTCAGAGTACTGAACTCATCCTGTGACCGTATCGCAAGCATGGGTCTGGTACTAGGCCTCTGCAATGCTGAGAAGTGCTGACCGCGGGTGGTTCTGGGGTCCAGACATGGGCCAGCGCTGGACAGGAGGATTGCGGAGGTGCAGCCGGAGGGTCTCGTCTACGCACCATGACGGCCAGGGGTCCGCTTGAGTCGAGCATCTGGCCCGGTCGCAGGCTAATTCGTCGAGATGGCTGAGCAGCTACATGTCGGAGTTGATCCCGTCCAGCCGCACCGTAGGCAAGACTCCGCATTCAGGTCCGATCGTCTTGTCTTTGTGGGGTTCACAAGGGCCGAAGCTGCTTACGAGGGTGATGACCGATCACACAGGGCGCGCTCGGCGAAGCCGGAGGAGTTGTTGTCGAGCGGGACACGGTGATTGCCGCCAGTCACACTAAGGCAATCGCGGTGGTCTATCAGCGACGTCGCCGGCTTATGTCAGCCTTAGAGATGGCTCTGCCTCAGATCACGGCTAGTCCACTCGATGGGGAACCGAATTTTGGCCACTTCCTGTTCCTAGTCCCGGAGCCGCGGGCCGAGGCCAGTGGCCCGACCCTGCCTGTGGGCCGCCTGCGCTACATTCTTGTCGTCCAGCCAAACCGTGTGTAGAGGAGGTCAATAACAATGAGAGCTAAGACAGGCTCGGCCTCATTAAGCTGGGTCGGCAAAGCGAAGTCGGGGATTGAAGAGGGCGCCCAAGAATCCCCGAGGGCCGAAGGTGAGGCCGAGCGCTCGACTTCAACGCAGACACCCTTCTACGACGAGTGGATCCGCGGTAAAGCGCCGTCCCGCAACGCGGCCCAACGCCACCTACTGGACCTTCAAGACGCGCTGACGGCCATTCGCTCCAACCGGAGACCGCACTTGCGTGATACGGTTTGGCCATTCGGTCTCGACCGAAGCCTACTCAGCGGACTCCCTCTGCGTGTCCGGACATTCAATTGTCTAGCTAACGCGCATCTTATGAAAGGCGACGGTGCTCTAAGAGCGCAGCAACTCCTTCGGCTGCCGAACTTCGGAGCGAAGTCCCTGAATGATTTTCTCATCACGGTTGAGAGTTTTCTCAACGAGTGTGTCCGAATTGGAAGCCGGGAATCGCACCACTCAGTCGATGTCGATGAAGGTACACGTGACAGTCCAGATTCGTGCGCCACGGCCGCGGCGAGTGCTCCGGAAGCACGGACGCCGTGGGGCGACGCCGGTCAAGTTCTGAATCCTCTACTTGCCACTGCCGCAGAATTGCACGGGGTCAGAACGCTAGCTCATGAGCTAGGCCCCCAAATAGTTGAACTGGCGGAGCGAATCGGGATTCTCAGCAGCGTCGACGGCATCAGGATCGATCATGTGACGGGCGGCTCGGCAGGTCTCGTATCGATCGTATTGGGCCGGGTCAGAAAGGCCATCGGCGAGGCGTCTGCGATCGAACGTGAGGTTATCGAGCATCGGTTGCTACGGGCTCCGCCAATGACACTCCAAGAGGTCGGAGCCCGTGTCGGACTCACGCGAGAACGGATCCGCCAAGTTCAGGCTAAGCTTGAGCAAGTGGTTGAGGACGCCCTCGGCAAGGAAACACGGATCGTCGCTTCCGTACTAAAGGAGCGGCTAGGTCACGTGGTGGAGGAGAGTGAGGTCGAATGCCAATTTGATGAGATTCTGCGGACCGAGGATAGATTTGCGCGGGCTCTCATTCGGAGAGCACTACTTGACCAAATGGGCTTCACACTGAACAGTGGAGTATTCTGCGATGAGCAAGCAACGAAAGTACTGAACGATATTCGAAAGGGGATACCCAGACTCGCCGACGATGTGGGGCTCGTGAACGAGCAAGAAGCCATCTCAAGCCTCCCGGACGAGGAATGGCGGCGTTTCTGGCCGTGGGTTCGTGATCGTTGCAAGTTGATCGAATTGCACGGATCTCTCGGCATTCGCAACACCGCAAAAGCACGTGCAAAGGCGGCATTAATCTCGATTGGTCGCCCTGCGACTCGCGAGGAAATTGCCAGAGCTTGTGGGAACATCAAGATGACGGTTAGGAAGCATCTTGCCAACGTCCCCAGCGTGGTTAGAGCCGACAAGTATCGATGGGGACTTAAGGAATGGATTGATGACGAATACAATGGAATTGTCGGAGGAATTTCTCAACAAATTGATCAGGATGGAGGTGCCACAACTGTCAAGAAACTGCTAACGGAACTGCCAAGAAAGTTCGGTGTGAAGAAGACGAGTGTTCGAGCATACATGAATGCTCCAAAGTTCGTAATCAATGACGGATGGATCCGCTTGGCGAGCAAATCATCGATTCGGCTTAGAAACCTCGAAGACGTGATTGACGGTCGAGACAACACAGGCGCACCCTACTGGGCATTCTTGGTGGACGCTCGATACTTCTCAGGAGGCACTCTACTATACGTTCCGCCCGAGATTGCGAAAGCTCTCGGCTGTGGGCCGGACTCCAGCGAGCGTGTGCAGATCGAGAACTTGCCGAAGTGCCGTGATCTGTCCATCCACTGGAACCTCGCATCAATCACCGGTGCATCACTGGGGCGCTTGGCCGAGGCCCTCGAACACCTTGGAGTTGAGCCAGGCGATCGGGTACGGTTGGCCATTACGGGGCATTGCCGCGTAAGGCTGATGGCGGGTGAGTGAATCACCCAGCCAGCTCAGGACAGCGAAGTCAACGCGATCGTGGCACGCATGATGGGGCGGCGTAAGGTAGTCTAAGGGTGCTCAGGAGCGAACCCAGCCTGAAGCCGGGTTTCTTCTGGCTGCCGGAGAACCGGGTTGCCGAAAATACCCTGATTCCGGGATTTCGTGCAGCCACATTCGTTCCTTAGGCATTCGGCTGGCTCACAGTTGGGTGGATTGAGCAGTTGGCTCCTAGCCTTTCTGTGTATCTCAATTGGTAGGGCGCGAAGTCGATCGACTTCACGGTAACGGCTGCACTCTTCGGAAACGAATGGATCGTGATCGAACGGGCCGTTCGAGTATCAGGTGACGAGGCGGCCCAGCGGATCGTCGACGTATTAGTAGAAGGGCGCGTCGACGCGTAGGGACTCGCACGACACGCACTCGACTGTCTCGCGTGGATGATCGCGATTGACAGGTTCGTGCTTCGAATCGCGGTGCCGACTCCGGAGTCGAACTATCATCCAAAGATCTGGCTGTCCGACGACGGCGAGAATCAGGTTGTCGTCCGCGGGTCAGGCAACGCAACCGACAGGGGGGTGGCTGCCGGGGTTGAGCATGTCGATGTCGATGTGTCGTGGACGCCTCGGAGCCGACACCGGGTTGGGAACGGCGTTGCCATGCTCGACGCTTGGGCACAAGGCCAGAGCGGCGGCATCGAAACGGTTGTACCGCTACCGGCGGTTCTTGCGCGAGACATCATTCAAACGGCACCCGACAATTCGCGTCAACCCCGCAACTGCGAGGCCAGCGCCGGGTACAAGGCCGTATTCCGAGTTCCGTTATAGGGCGTCACCAACCGGCTCCGCGCTCCCTGCGAACTCAAGTGGATCGATGGTACGTACGCTCATCAGAGCGAGGCCGTTACCGCTCTTACGGTTCGGCTCATGGACTAACAACCCCTGACCCGAGCTTGGACCGCCCGGAACGCTCAGTTTCTGAGCACGCTCCGCTCTTGATTGGGCCGTAGTGGTCCGTCCGGGTGCGGGCTGCGGGACGGCTCAACTCCGTCTGCATCCTAGGGGATTGGCACGCCGAACACAATGCGGGGCGCGTACTGTCGGGCGCGACCCTGTTGCTGTTCAGACTACCCATGGGACTCTCAAGATGTACCGGCCTTCGTTGCCGGACCCGTTCCAAATCCTGGCAATCAGTACCGTGCGCCCTCATCCGGCGGGCCGAGGCCCGCTCGCACCGTCATGGGCGATGCGGTGATCGCGTGGACATGCGCTGGCTTGGCGCCAGCGGAGGACCAAGTCGGGTTCACGTGGTCAACGCGAACCGCCCTAGGCTACGCGTTGCGTCATTCCTAATAGCCACTGACCTCGCGAGTATGCTAGCCCCGCTCAAACGGGACGCGAAGTAGCTAAGTTGCGGGATGGTGATTCTCCGGTCACCCGTAACGCGCACTTGGACCTTTGCGCATGAGTCCAGAGAGTACCACCTGAGATGATCGCCGGGCCGTCCATGCGAGAGTGATTCCCACTCTTGCCCCCAATGACTCAGTTCTTGGATACGGTCATGCAAGACGGAGTTGGACAGCCCCCGACCTCAATGTCTCCTAAGCTCACTCTCGTCTATTGAGCGGGATCTACCATCCACGCAGGTGTGTGGGACAATAGTCCTTCGCCCCCGGCCTTGGCCGCGCCCGGCCACCCATGCCCGCCGACCTGCTCGTGCGCTCGCTGCGCAAGGAGTACCCCCACCCGTCGGGGACTCTCGTCATTCTGGACGACCTATCTCTTGAGATGCGGCTGGGCGAGGCACTGGCGGTCATGGGTCCTTCGGGTTCCGGCAAGAGCACCCTGCTCTACATTCTTGGCTCGCTCGAGACTCCGACGAGCGGTACCGTGCGCGTTTGCGGGCAGGATCCCTTTGCGCTGGATTCCGCCGGCTTGGCCGCCTTCCGCAACAGGACCATAGGCTTCGTGCTGCAGGACCATCACCTGTTGCCGCAATGCTCCAGCTTGGAGAATGTACTGCTGCCGACACTGGCCGGAGGCTCGGCTCCCGGAGCTTCGAAGCGTGCTCGGGAGCTCTTGAACAGGGTTGGATTGGCCGATCGCATGGATCGGCTTCCGTCAGAGCTCTCAGGCGGTGAGCGCCAGAGAGTCGCGCTCGCTCGCGCGCTGATCAACGCTCCCCCGGTGATTCTGGCCGACGAGCCGACGGGCAATCTGGACCGCGCCAGTGCCGAGGCCGTCGGGACCCTGCTGCTCGAGCTTCAGCGCGAGCACAACGTCTTGCTAATCACCGTCACCCACAGCACGGAGCTGGCCGCCCGCTTCCCGGCCCGCGCGGAACTCTTGGACGGGCAGCTCCAGCGAGCTGCCTGAGACCGCCCCGACCGGCGGGGCAGCGGAGGACTCAACCCCATGGAAAACGTCAAGGTTCTCGGCCTCATCCTGGCCGGGGGCAAGGGCACTCGCCTTTACCCGCTCACCAAGGAGCGCAGCAAGCCCGCCGTTCCGTTCGGCGGGAAGTACCGGATCATCGATTTCGTGCTGAGCAACTTCGTCAATTCCGGGATCTACTCAATCTACGTCCTGACGCAGTTCAAGAGCCAGTCGCTGTTGCAGCACATGCGCAACGCCTGGCAGTTCGCGGAACTCCTCAGAAGCCAGTTCATCCTCCCCGTGCCGGCCCAGATGCGGAAGGGTCCGCAGTGGTACCGCGGGACGTCGGACGCGATCCATCAGAACATCCACCTCATCGACCTCTCGCAGCCGGAACTGGTCGCCGTCTTCGGGGCGGACCACATCTACTTCATGGACATCCGCCAGATGATCCAGCACCACCATTCCTGCGGGGCTCAGGGAACAGTTGCGGCCCTGCCGATCCCGGCCCGCGACGCGCGGCGGTTCGGAACGATGGAAGTCGATGCTAGCTGGCGTATCCTTCGGTTCCACGAGAAGGTCCCGAACCCTCCTGAAATCCCTGGCCGGCCGGGCTGGTGCCTAGCCTCGATGGGAAACTACCTGTTCGAGCCGGAGGCATTGAAGGACTCCCTGCACAGGGATGCCGAGCGCACGGACAGCTCACACGACTTCGGCCACAACATACTCCCGAAGATGGTCCGCGAATACCCCATATACGCCTATGACTTCTTGACCAACAAGGTGCCGGGCGTGCAGCCGGAGCACCACGGGTACTGGCGCGACGTTGGGACGATCGAGTCCTTCTACGACGCGAACATGGATCTGCGCTCGATCTCACCGAAGCTTGTCTTGCACAACCGCAAGTGGCCGTTGCGGACGGCCGAGTACCCGACCGGTCCCGCGCGGTACTGCACAGACGAGACAGGGAGGCGATGCGAGGTCGTCGATTCGGTGATCTCGGAGGGCAGTGTGCTGTACGGCGCGGCCGTCCACAACTCGATCCTCGGCCGCAACGTCCACTTGGAGTCCGGCGTCCGGCTCGATGACTCGATCATCCTGGCCCGCTGCCACATCGGTGAGGGGGCGAAGATCCGCAGGGCCATCATTGCGAAGAACGCCACTATCCCGCCCGGCTCCCGGATCGGGTACGACTCCGAGGAGGACCGGGAAAGGTACCTGATTTCGGACAGTGGGATCGTGCTCGTCGAGGGCAACCGGACCCCGATTCCGGTCTATCCGGCCGCCATTTGAGGCCGACGGCCAGCCCTCTTGGGCGGGTCTAGAGCGAGGCGAGGATTTCGGGGATGCGCGATGCCATCTGAGCCTTCGTAAGCACATTGTCGTATCCTGCCGACCTTGCCGCCGCGAGCCGTTCAGCGTGGACGTGGCTGCCGAAGGCAATCATGCGGGGCCGGGCCTGGGGTGGTTCGGCATGCAGTTCCCGGGCCACGCCGACCGCGTCCACGGCCGCGGCGTCGAGGTCCGCGACAACCAGGTCGGGCCCGCTCCTGGCCCCCTCAAGAAGCGCGCTTCGCGAGGTGGCAAGCTGGACCGCGATCCCGAGCCGCTTGGCGGCCCCGGACAGCTTTGATGCGAAGAACAGGTCAGGAATGCCAGCGACGATCCGCTTGGCGGACGGTGGTCCATGGTCACTCGACGCTCGCATGCCTCTGATAGGCTGAGTTTAACAATGGGCACGCTGGCCAAGAGGCCCTTCACAATCGCTCACAGCCCCGACGCGGACGATGCGTTCATGTTCTACGGGCTTGCGACGGGCAAGATCGAGTCGGACCTGCTGGAGTTCCGGCACGTCCTGAAGGACATCCAGAGTCTGAATCAGGACGCTCGCGTCGGCAGGTATGAAATGACGGCCATCTCCTACCATGCGTATCCGTACGTTTCGGAACGCTACATATTGACGGCCGCCGGCTCCAGCGTGGGGGACGGCTACGGCCCGGTGGTCGTTTCCCGAGCGCCATTGGACGGACTGGCCGGCCGGCGGGTGGCCGTTCCCGGCATGCTGACTACCGCATATCTGGCCCTGAAGCTCTACGAGCCCCGAATCGAAGCGGTCGTCGTGGAGTTTGACGCGATCCTCGACGCCGTCGGCAGCGGCGAGGTTGACGCGGGGGTCGTGATTCACGAGGGACAGCTCACCTTCGGCGCGGCCGGGCTGCATCAGCTGGTCGACCTCGGCGAGTGGTGGAAGCGCACGCAAGGGCTGCCGCTGCCTTTGGGATGCAACTGCATTCGCCGCGATCTCCCGCGGGCCGTGCAGGAGGAGGCGCGTTCCAAGCTCGCCGAGACGATTCAGCACTCGCTGGACAACCGTGCGGAGGCTTTGGAGTACGCCCTCCAGTTTTCGAGGGGCCTTGAGACAGGGTTGGCGGACCGCTTTGTCGGGATGTACGTCAATCAGCACACGACTGACATGGCCCCAGACGTGCTCTTGTCTGGCCAGCGGCTGCTGGACATGGGGCACTCGGCCGGGCTCATTCCGCAGAGCGTGCGCCTGGAGTACGTCTAGGGACTGGTCCCCGGGAAGCGAGGCTAGAGAATGGCGACCAAGGCAGCGGGCCGGATTCTAACGGTCATGGCGGTTGCGCTTTGCGCCTGCGGGGCCGTGCTCGCACAGGGCGCTTGGGAGACGGGCCTGGATTCCCGCGATCCCGCTGAACGGCTTCGCGCAGTGCGCGCGCTGCGCGAATCAGGGGACGCCGCCAACCAGTTGGACCGGTTGGCGGGACTTATCTCTGATCCTTCCGATGCTGTGAGGGAGGCGGTCATCTCGACATTGATCCGTGTCGGGGGGGCAGGGACGCACCCGATGCTCATCGAGGCGACTAGGGATCCTCTTCCGGTGCTGCAAGTGATGGCGGTCGAGGCACTGGTGAACACGTACTTGCCAGGCTACGTGCGGACGGGCCGACTGTCGGGCGTCAGGTCACTGGCTTCATCAGTGAAGGGACGGCTCACGAACCCGACGCCGACCGTTCTTCCCACATACGTTCAGGTCGACGCGGATGTGCCGCGGGCCATTGGCGCGGTGCTCCAAGAAGGAAGGAACCCCGACGCCAGGGCGACCGCCGCCCGCGCTCTGGGGGTTCTGAGAGCCGGCGGGGAGCGAGACGCCCTGCTCAGCGGCGTACGGTCGCGTGATGCTGCGGTGGTTGTCGAGAGTTCGCTGGCATTCAAGAAGATCGAGGACGAGAGCGTCGGGCCCGACCTAGTCTTCCTGCTGCGGGACCCGGAAAGATCCGTGCAGGAAGCTGCCTGCGAGGCGCTTGGCCAGCTGCGAACAATCGAGGCGATTCCAGCGCTGATTCGGGTCGTCGAAGATTCGCGGCGGTCCGGTACGCGCGCGAAGGCACTTGAGGCCTTGGCCAAAATCCCGGACCGCGGTGGGAGGGACCGCTTCCTGCAGTACTTGGAGCACAAGGACAGGTTCATGCGTAGGGCGGCGGCGGAGGGCTTGGGCCGCATCGGCGATCCGGCCGATGTCGCCAGAATCCGCCAGCGGCTCTCCAGGGAGAAGGCCGGCAGCGCGCGGCTCGCGTTGGCGTTTGCTGCGGTGCGCTTGGGTGACTCTTCAGGCCTGAAGTACCTCCTCCGCGCGCTCGACTCGCTGACCCACCGCTTCGAGGCCCGCGCGTACCTGGAGGAACTCGCCCGCGAGCAGGGAGTGCGCCAGTGGCTCTACGCTACATTGTCGGCCGGCACGGAAGACCAGCGGAAGCATCTTGCGGTAGTCCTCGGGGCGAGCGGCGGCGAGGACACACTGCCTCACCTTGAAGAGCGGACCAGGGACTCGAATGCACAGGTTGCCCAGTCTGCGATGGAAGCCCTTCGGACGCTTCGGGCGAGACTGATGTAGTTTCCTTACGAGTTGAAGGAGGCTCACCGGCCAATAGCGGTGTATCTTGCAGAGCAGAATGTCCGCCTATAGATTATTCTTGCTTTAATACAGCCTAGGGGGAAGGCGGCATGTTTAAGGATGCTCTGCATTAGGCACTGCTGCGCGATGTTGATTCCCGCGTTCGCAACCGTACCTTTGCTGGCCGCCCACTGTCCGGCTCTGCAGCCGTCGAACGAAATTGTCGTGATGACCAACCATCAGGTCTAGGGCAACATTCCCGCTGACGGGAACCCCGCGCCGCGAACGGCGATCTTGGACAGATTTCATGCCCAGAGCGTCCTCTTAACCGACTTCCACGTTGCTCCGCTGTAGACAACTACCATCACGCCTCTGCCGGTCGCGACAATGCCGTCAGGGCCGATCCCGTGAAGACTCGCATCCTCCCCGACAGCGCCTCTCTCCAGTGGCAGGCGTTGGTCCGTCACCGCATTGCCAACTGGCCAGTATTCCGCTGTCAGAGGGGATCAGCAGGATCAGTCGCTATCCCACGCCGTCAAAGCATCGGAAGGGGTCCGCCGGGCAGGGGCACCTCGCAAGTCGCTTCGAATTCGCTCCGGCCCAGATTCGTTTTCAGGCACTGCGGCGTTCGCGCGCCAACTCCGTCGCGAACCACTCGACAGATCCTGGGCGTAACGACGGGTCTGCGATCCGCGGACCGCGGATCAAGACGACAGCGGCAGCGCTAGCAGGCCGGATGCAGGGCCTACTTCCGCTGCAGAACGCCCTCGCGGACCAAGCGTGTCACGAGGGTCAGCTTGCCCTTGGCGTCCAGACAGTCGGGCAAGTCCCGGACGGCGAACTCGTCAGCCGTCGTGGCGAATCGCAGTGCCGGCCACACCCTGACTGGCAACCTGACTTCACGGCCACTGAACCGCAGCAGACACGTCTCGCCCTCAGTAACGGATTCGGTAAGCAGCCCGGCTCTGTGCTTGACCCGAGATCTGAGCGTCAGCCGGTCTCCACGGAGGCGTTCGGTGAACAGGTCGGCGAAAATCGGAACGTCGATGGCTAGGATCTCGTCCTTGAATCGGCGCCACACGACCTCCGGGTCGAACCGCGACTGCACGACCGCCAGCTGCTCCCGAAACAGACGCGCTCTCTCTGCGACGGGGAACCCCTCACGGGTGAAGTCAAGGGGGAGATTCCGGCGGAGCGATTCTTCTTGGAGTGCGGCCGCGTTTACGCTCTCGAGTAGGAATTCGGCCCAAGTGTAGGCAGTGATCCCGAGCGTGATGTGCAATGAAGCTCTATCCGTCGAACGGGCCGAGTGCATCAAACCGCGCGGGATGTAGACGGCGCTGCCTGGACCGAGCTCGAACTCGTCGCTGACGTCACCGGGAGGCGTGCCGCGTTTGAAGCGCTGTCCGCGAAGCGGCAATCTTACCTTGGTGTCATAGATCGACCAGCGCTTTGCTCCACTGACCTGCAGCACGAATACGTCGTGCGTGTCCCAGTGCGGAGCGAATCCCTGCGCCTCGGGTGGTGTGAGGTATACGTTGGCCTGGACGCGCGACGAGAAGCTCCGCCCGAGCTCGGCACAGAGCCGCGCGAGCGTCGGAACACGTCTTTGGAGCTGGCGGAAGATGACCGTTGCCCCACTGTCGAAGTGCCTGACAACTTCAAGGGGCTGAATCCTGCCGTCGCCGTAGGTGTACTTGCTGGAGGCTACGTCGCCGTCTCCCCGGACCAGGCTGATGTCGGGATAGCTGGCCGAGTGCGAACCCAGCACGGCGTCAAGGTCGGCGACCGAGAGAAGCTCGGAGTAGTTCAGCGACGTCTCGCGCCGAATGTGAAATGGCTGCTGTTCGTAGTATTCGCTTTCGAATTCCGCGGTCGACAGCGGATCGATAAGCCAAGCGTACCAGTCGCGGTCAACCTCCAGCTCGGGATTCGGTTGGTCCGTCAACGGATGGGTTTTCCTCGCAAGGAGACCAATCGTACGCCCTTTTCGGGCAATAGTGTCCAGATTCGCACCACGCTCAAGCACGGCACGCTTCCTTCTTATGCTATAGTCTCTGGAACCGTCGGAAATACCGAGGAGATTGAGATGCTGAAACCGGAAAACCTGAACCCAATCGAGAGCAGTGGCGAGTCTCTCACGGACGAGGACATCACAACCGTCCGGGTCGATCGTCGCTCGTTTCTCGCGCGCGCTGTCGCGACCGGATCGGTCGCGGTCGGCGTTGCCGTAGCCGCGGCTTGTGCTGGCGGCACGGACGCGGATAGCAGCGACGCCGAGGGCATGGAGTCCGAAGCGATGGAGTCTGAGAGCGGCGAGTCCGAAGGCGGCGAGTCTGAGGGTACGGAGTCTGAAGGCATGGAGTCCGAAGGCGGCGAGTCCGAGGGTGCTGAGTCCGAGAGCGGCGAGTCCCAATAGCGAGACCACCGACCTCGACAGCGCGGCGTAGCCAAAGCGGAGCGGCGGCGATTGCGCGTGTTGTCTTTCCTAAGCCCGGACCCGGTTGGCCCTGTGCGGTGCCTAACGGTCCGGCTCTACCCGACGCTCCGTATCGTCGCACCCTCATAGACCTCGCGATTGGCGCCTCACCGGTCGGCATCCGCGTCTATCTGCTCCACACGCGGCATATGTGAGCACATCAAGGACCGAAGGCGAATTGCATCGGCAGTGGCCAGCAGGCGCGCGTCTCCTCTCGGACTGGCCAGCTGAGCACTGTGCCGGGGCCTGACGTAGCGCATTGGTGGTCCCTTGGCCTAGCGGCCCGCAAGCCCCACCAGCGGGGCGACCGGAATCGTCGTCGTCACGGACGTCCCGTCCCAGAGTTCCGCTCGAAGCAGGAGCTTTGTACTGCCTCCAGCACTGGCGGGCACGCGGAGCCGCCCGCGACGGGCCAGCCCCGTTCCGACCAGCGTGGTCGGTGCGGCCTCCCCCGACCCTGCCACGCTGATCAGGAGCCGTTTGTAGTTGGGGCGCGCCTCGGGGCTGCTAATCCACGCCGTGAGCACCAGGTGCTCGCCGGGCGCGACCCGCTCCCGCGCGGTGAGCCGGAGCCGCCATGGTCCGAACGCCCCGCTGAACGCTTCGACGGACTTGGGCGAGCGCGTCACGTCGTTGCAAAACTGGACTGTCAAGGCGAGGACCACTGCCAAGAACAGCCACTGCGGGTACTTCCACCTACCCATGGAGCAAAGCGCCCGTTGGAGGTGGCGGCTCATTGGGGAACCCGCCGAGGGCTCTTGCAGCCTCACTGCGAGCCGCGAGTCGCCGAATGCGGCGCAAGTACAGCCAAGCCCCGCTGAGTATCAAGGCATTCAGCGCGAGGCCGAACACGAGCCAAATCAGCTTAGTCAGCAATCCGCCGAAATCGCCGAAGTGCAGGGGGTCGGCCGTGTCGACCCAGCGCCAAGCGAGCGACAGGTCCTGGGCCAGCTGGACGTTGACCAGTTCACCGCTGAAGGGGTGAAAGTTGACCTTGTTGGTGCGGTCGCGGACTAGGATGGCGTCGGTCTGGCCCTGAACGCTAATCACGTCAGTGCTGAACGTCGGGAGCCTGATCACGGCCACGCGCAGGCTCGGAACCTCCTGCCTAGACCTCGCGACAATCGCATCGAGGTCGGCCAGCGGCACAATCGGACCGTATGATTTCAGCTGGTCGCTGTTTAGCGTCGGCGTGCTGGTGTAATTGAAGTTCGTGAAATCGAACATCAGTTCTTCGACGAAGTACCAAGCGCCTGTGATCGCAATCACGGCGACGAACCACAGGGACCAGACCCCGAGGAGCTTGTGGGCGCTGCCCCAGAGGATGCGGACTCCGCGTGTGCGGTCCAGGATGAAGAAGCCTCTCCACCACTTGCGATACACAATGATCCCCGTGACCATCGAGACAAGCATGGTCAGTCCGAAGAATGTGACCACATACTTGCCCGAACCGGGTAGGAACAGGTCCATGTGAAAGTTGCGCAAGAAGCGCTGCGCGGTCAGCCAGCTCGCTTCGCCCTGGATCTCGGCCGAATACGGATTCGCGTATACTCGCCAGAACTGATTGAGGTCGTGGCGCTGAACCACGGCTTCCACGGCGAAACCGGGCTCGACAGGTGCCTGCAGCCACAGGATGTGCGCTTCCGGATGCAGTGCTCGCACATTTCGGTGGATCGCCGACCATTCAATCGGACTGCTGCGCACCGGGGCACGCAGGGCGGGGTTGAGCAGCCAGTCAATCTCGTTACCGACCACTGCAAGGGTGCCGCTAAAGCAGATCGTGAAGAGCAGGATCGACAGCAGGAATCCGCTCCACCCGTGCAGCTTGAAGGCAAAGCGGCGACTGAGCCACCGGGCAGGGGACCGCGCACTGCCGGATTTCGACACGTGACCCTAGGATGCCAGCTAGAGCGCCGGCAGGACGGATCGGTATCCGCCGTTCTGGCTGCCCGCACCAAGACCCGACTCAACGGGCCGAGTCGACTGCGCGAACCACGGATTAGCGAGTTCAGGCATCCGGCTGCGAAGCCCCGGCACCGGAACTCGCAGGAGAGCTTGACGGGCAACGGCAGACCGACGCGCTGCGAAACAGCGAAGCGGCGCCAACAAAGGGACGGGGGAAATCGCGACCTGTTTCCTCTTGCTCATAGATGTCGATGTCGGGGGTTCGGTCGCACGATCGGAGCGAATCCGATAGCGGGCCGAGTGTGCGGTGGACGCTAGCGAGGAATCGGCATAGTCTGTCTTGCAAACGGTTGTGAGACTCTACTGTGAGCAGCAAACTTGAGGGCGAGGCCACACTAAATCGGGTTTCCACGTTGGGCCGCCGACATTGGGATGCTTCTCGATCAATCCGCTAGAGGTGCCGATGCGGTGCACTTGGGCAGTCCCGCCGACGAAGAGGTTGCCGGCCGCATCGCGGACTGAAGAGAGGCCGTGAGGCGTCGGGAGCGAGGACTTGGCACTCCAGCCGTGGGGCGTTCCCCGTCCTGCGGTTCGTTCGTGGTGGGCCATGCAGTCGAGCGCATGGAGTGAGACTCATGAATCGCCATGGCCGATATGCGTTTCCGAGACATTCCGCCACGATTCGATATCTGGCTGGCCCGAGTCGGTTGTGGTCGATTCCCGCTGGGCAATGTGAAGTGCCCCGCCGCATTTGACCGTGCGGCAGGACATGACCCCGCGATGCCAGTGGTCGATGCTCCAGCTCAGCCGGTGCCACACCGGCACACGCTTGCCGCCCTCGCGGCTGCGCATTGGCAGGCTGGCCAGCAGGAACTACTCTTAAGACTCGGCCCCGCCCTGAGGCTCAAGACGCACACACACCAACTGGGGCTTCTGGTCCTCGGGCAGCTCGGCGTGATGGCCCGGCGGCCGACGACAGTTGTGTGATATTCTGTGTAGAGGAGCACACAATGGCAACGAATCTAGGAATCGATCCGGACCTGCTGGAGACGGCCCTTGCGATTGGAGGCGAGAAGACGAAAAAGGCCACCGTCAACCGTGCCTTGCAGGAGTTCATCGCTCGGCGACGGCAGAAAGGGCTGCTCGACTTGTTCGGAAAACTCGATTGGGACGACGGCTACGACTACAAGCGCGAGCGGACGCGCGTGTGAGCCTGTTCGTCGACACCAGTGTCTGGTCACTGGCGCTTAGACGGGATTCACCTCCCGATGTCCCCGAAGTCGGGCGCCTATGGGACGCGCTTGAGGGTGGCGAAACTGTCTGCACTACCGGCTTAGTGCTTCAGGAGTTGCTACAGGGATTCCGTGGCCCTCGTCAGGAGCAGAGCATCATCGATCTGTTCGCTGGCATTGCGATGATCGTGCCCACACGGAGTGATCACATCGACGCGGCCATTCTGCGCAATGCATGTCGCCGTCAAGGCATCCAAGTCGGAACTATCGATGCCCTGCTGGCACACGTTTGCATCCGACACGGCCTGCTCATGCTAACGACTGATCGGGACTTTGGCTACATTGCGGGCTCTACGTCCCTTCGCCTCTGGCGGGTGGTCTAGCCCGTGGAACAGAAGTGTCCGACACCGGATCCTGCAGAGCGCGCGGGAGAGCCGAGCTGAACTCCACGAAGTACGTGTCGTGGCCTACTCCGGATCTGATTGGGAACACTCCCGCGTGGCGGACGGTCACGCTCCGCTTGCCCGAGCCGGTTCACCCACATGTCCCGATCACGAGCAATGCCGGGCGACGGGCCGCCAGCCGTAGAACAGCGAGGAGTCTCTCCAGTTGATGCCGAGCCTTTGCGAATGCCCAGTGCGTGGCGTCTCTCCCCAGCATGTTGGCGCCCCTGTGACGCAGGCTCCGTTCAATAGCTTGGGAGCAACGACCCCGCAGCGGTGTCGGGGCGTTGGATGATGGGTCCGATGCACGGAAAACCACTGAGGCGCTCATCTTGGATCCTAGTCGCGTGCTTCGTGGCCGGCTGTTCCAGTGCCGGTGGTCCGGAATTGGCTCCCGATCTGCCAAACGCCGGCCCGCGGCCCGGAAGCCCGATGCCGTCACCTTGGATCACTGCCGTCGAGCCGCACAGGGGCTTCAACGACGAACCGGCACTGGCGGTGACTCCATCCGGAGAGGTCTTTGTGGGCTGGATCAGTTATCGGGACGGGGCGGATACGCTGGTCATCGCCCGGTATTCGCACGAGCGAGATAGCTACTCCAAGGAGGCAGAGTGGATTGCGGTTGGCGGTACCGGCACATACCTCTTGGACCTCGACGCAGTTGCCACGGAGTCCGCCGCACACTTCGTGTTCGCACGCGAAATCGCCGGGGATTGGGACGTGTTCGCAGTCAGCGTGGACGCCGACGGGCCGTCCCCGCCCGTGCGGATCGCCGCGGGTCCTGCGTCTCAGATCAAGCCGGCAGCAGCTTGGCGAGCCGGCACCTTGTACGTGGCTTGGGAGAGCAACGAAGGTGGAATGCGCCACGTCCGGATGGCATCGCTGAGCGATGATGTCGTGTCACCGGCGGATAGGGTCAGCCCGGCCAGTGCCTCAAGCTACGGTCCCAGCATCGCCGTGGATCGCGAAGGCCGAGTCTCGGTCGCGTGGCACAGCTACGAAGGCCACAACTACGACGTGTACCTCCGCTCGAAGCTCGCATCCGGAGAGTGGGGTGCTGTGAGGCGCTTGACGACATCTCCTGGAATCGACCGGCACCCGAAGCTGCTCACCCACAAAGACGACCTCTGGGTCGTCTACGAGTGGGCCCGCATGGAGAAGTACTTCGTGGGCAGGACAGACCGACGCCACCTCGTTGTGGCGAGAGTCACGCCACATGGCCTCGAGGCACCCCCGGAGTATTGGGACTCCTCGCCTCTCGCGTTGAATCGGTCGGAAGCCGGCACGGCCGCGTTTGACTCGCGCGGGCGTCTGTGGATCGGGTACCAACAGCCGCGCGAGCCCCGCGGCGGCTGGTCTGTGCGCGTCGTGGGATACACGGGCCAAGAATGGATCGGGCCCCGTGGGCTATCGCAGCGCAGGTCCATGGACCGTGCCGCGCCGATCGCCGCAAAGGGTGACCGGCTCCTGGTGGCCTTCCAGGCGGACAACTTCTCGGATACGTGGTCGCAGTCGGACCCGGACTTCACCGACCGTGCCAGTTCCCAGATCCTTCTGGCGTCCGCTGATACGGGTCAAGCCCCTGCGGCCGCTCCTGTGATGCGATTGGCTCCCCTTGCGGAGCCCGACGAGCCTTTTGACCCTGCCACACTCCACCAAAGCTTCGGGGAGGACACCGAAACATCCACTATCGAGCACAACGGAGAGACCTACCATCTGTATTTCGGTGAGTTCCACGAGCACTCGGACATCTCGATTTGCAACCGCTGTGGCGACCAGTCGCTCGACGAGAACTACCAGTGCCGCCGCGACATCAACCGCCTCGACTTCGTAGCCATGACCGATCACGGCTACAACATCGTTCCCTACCTGTGGAACTACTCCGCCAAGATGGTTCGGGCAAACTACGACCCCGGGCGGCTCGTCACTTTTCTGGGCGAGGAATGGACCTCAAGTTTCGAGGACTACGACGAGGGCCGCCCTTGGGGGTACTACGGCCATCGCAATCTCGTGTTCGCAGACCCGTACTTTCCCAAGTGGTGGACCGCCTACAACGGCGACTCGCCTGCGGATCTCTGGCGGGAGCTGCGCCGCATGAATGCCGACTTCGTACAGATCCCGCACCAGCTGGCCGACTCGGGGAACGTGCCGGTCGATTGGGACTACGCGGACGACGCCGCGCAGCCCGTCGCGGAGATCTTCCAGACTCGGGGCTCGTACGAGTACGCCGGGGCTCCTCGACACGCCAACAACGCGACCGGCGAGCCGGGCAACTACATCCACGACGCGTGGGCGCGCGGCCTGAAGATCGGGGTGATCGCCAGTCCGGACCACGGTGGCGGACTGGGCAAGGCGGCCGTGTGGGCCAGGGCAAAGACTCGGGAAGGGATTCTGGAAGCTGTGCGGGCGCGGAGGACATTCGGCACGACGGCAGCGAGGATTCAGATCGACTTTCGCGTCAACGGCCACTTGATGGGAGAGGTCGCTCAACGCACCGAGGGTCCTGTTTCAGTCACGGCTGTCGTTGGGGCTCCTCAGCCGATCGCGAAGATCGAGATCTGCCGCAATAACGAGTTCGTGTACTCGGCCTGGCCCGGCGCATCCGAGGCCGCGATCGAGTTCTTGGACCGCGCGCCGATTGCCGGGCCCAGCTACTACTACGTGCGCGTCACGCAGGAGGATGGGGAGATCGCCTGGTCAAGCCCCGTCTGGATAGAGGAGCGCCAGTAGCCGACGGCAGCCGACGTCGACACGCCGCGAAGGCGCATGCGCCCCAGACCCGGACCGCCTGGTTCGATCCCGGACGGACCGGTCGCTTCCACTGATCTCGGCCTGACGGCCTGTCCAGACCCTAGGCAGTGCCGGGCGGGAGCGCGCCGCGCCAGCCTGCCCGCAATCGGGACCCCATTTCGGCGACCATTTTCTGATGGCCATGGTGATGCGCAAGATTCTCGGTCTCGAGCGGCGCTGCACTGAGGTCGTAGAGCTCCCGCGCGGTCACGCTTCCTTGGCGGTCCACCCATTCCGTGTATCGGTACCTGCGCGTCCGAATGCTGTATCCCATGTGCTCCCAGTCCTGATCAGCCAGGTAGGGCCGCGTGATCTGGGTAAAAGCCGCCTGCTTCCATGGGCGCTGGGGGTCGTCGAGGAGGGGCATCATGCTCGTGCCTTCGAGGCCGTCCGCGACCGCGACTCCGCACGCCTCACAGAGCGTAGGAAAGAAATCGACGAACTCGACAATGCCATCGGTTTCGGCCCCGCCTGTTGCCATTCCAGGGACGTGGAGCATCAGTGGAGCTCGGGCGTCGAGCTCAAGCGTGGTGGTCTTGGCCCACTGTCCCTGTTCTCCCAGGTGCCATCCGTGGTCTCCGAACAGCATGATCGCGGTCGACTCCCCCAGCCCCAGCCGTTGGACCGTCTCCACCACACGGCCAACCTGCGCGTCCATGTAGCTCGTCGCAGCGTAGTATCCGTGGACAAGCTCTCGAGCCTTCTCCCCTGAGATCGGGCCGTCGTCCGGGATGTCGCTGTAGCCGCGCAGCTCCCGAGACGTCGTGAAGGCTAGGTCGGGAGCGCCCATCGGCCGCTGTGGGCTGTCCGGCAAGTCCAGCGCATCCGGGTCGTAGAGGTCAAAGTAGCGCTTAGGAGCGGTGAACGGAAGGTGGGGCTTCTGGAAGCCGACCCCCAGAAAGAAGGGGGCGCTTTGTAGTCTGTGGAGGGCTCGGATTGCCCGATCAGCCACTTGCCCGTCTTGGAGTGCGTTGTCCGGCACGTCGGGAGACTGCCACGACCCGCGCTTCTTCCACTCCAAGGTCGGAATCTCTCCGCCCTGCCAGGCGCGGTCGGGCTCGGCGGAGCGCATTTCCGAGAAGCGCGCCTCGTCCACGTACTGCATGCCGGCCTGCCGACCCCCGGGCGGCCACGCTGGTACGCTCCACGATGGGGGATCCGACTGATTCCCGTGCAGAACCTTGCCGATCGCCTCAGTGTGGTAGCCGGCTTGCCGGAAGCGCTGGGGCAGGGTCACCACGTTGGGGAGGGCGTCCCGGAAGTGGGCCCGATTTGCCCACACCTTGGTGGAGTCCGGGCGGAGCCCCGTGAGCAGGGAAGCCCTCGAAGGTCCGCAGACGCCCGACTGGCAGTAGGCCCTGCGGAACAGGAGGCTGCGCGCTGCCAGCCGCTCGATGTTTGGGGCCTTGACCGTCGCGTTCCCGTAGCAGGGCAGCTCGGGCCGCAGGTCGTCGACCGCGATGAAGAGTACGCTGAGCGGCCGCTCAGCAGACCGCACAGCCAGGCGGCCGGGCATCGAAGCCGCTGCGAGACCGGAGAGGAATGTTCGGCGATCGATCATTCGTCTCCCCTGTTGTCCCGCCGTGCCCAAGTGTAGGCCGCCGCGTCGAAATCGAAAGCGGACTTTCGGAGTGCCGCTGGCGCGTCGACGGTCGGAAGCCAGGCGGCGTGTTCCTTGATGGTCGCCTGGTGCGCGGTGCTTCCGGCAAGGTTGGTCCACTCGTGGGGGTCGCTGGCGTGATCGTACAGTTCCTCATCCCCGTTGGCATAGCGTATGTACCGGTAGCGCTCGGACCGCACCGCGTGGTTGCCTCGGCCAAAGGTCATCACGGCCGGCCGGTTCCAGGCAAGGCCGGGTTGTTCAAGGAGCGGGCGGAGGCTTACACCGTCAAGCGAGGCCGGGACAGGCAGCCCGGTCAGGTCCGTCAGGGTCGGGAAGAGGTCGATCAGGCTTACGGGCCGGGAGCAAGTGCTGCCTGCGCCGGTGATGCCCGGCGCGGCGATCACGAGCGGCACGTGCGACGACCGCTCCCACAGAGTGTTCTTTGCGAAGTGGTGCTTCTCTCCGAAGTGATAGCCGTGGTCGGACCAGAACACAACGATCGTGTCATCCGCGTAGCGGCTCCGATCAAGCGCGTCAAGGATACGGCCTACGAGCAGGTCGGCGTGCCGGATGCAGGCCGTGTAGGCCTTGACGATGGCCTCCAAGTCGCCATGGCTTGCGATCAGCTCAAGGTCGTTCGTGCGGTAGGCTGCCATCCTTCGGCCAGGTTCGGGAACGTCGTCAAGGTCCCCCGGATGGTCAACCGGCACACGGGCCTCGCCCGGTCCAACGGCATGGTAAATCGCCGAAGGGGCATAGAAGGGCAGGTGAGGCTGGAAGAGTCCCACCGCTAGGAAGAACGGCTTTTCGTGCATCCGCGCGAGGAACTCTTCAGCCCAGCGGACGGTGGCCCCGTCGCCCATCTCCATGGGTCCCTTGTCCAATGGGCCCCAGTCGAAGCTCGAAATGTGGTCTCGGCGCCGATACGGCACAAGGAAGTCTTCGGTCTTGAGGTCGCTAATAAGGTCAAAGTACTCGTCCCATGTGTCAGGGGGGTTGAACCCTGGCGTGTGGTGAAACACCTTGCCGCCGCCGGCGGCCACGTAGCCGTTGTCCCTGAAGTGTCTTGGCAGCATCACAACTTCGGGCAAGTTCGGCTTCCACCACTCCGCATTCGAGTAGACGCCCGTCGTGGATGGTTGGAGCCCCGAGAGGATGGCCGTACGGGAGGGATTGCACTTCGGTGAGGGGGCGTGTGCGTTGGTGAAGAGCGTGCCGCGCTCCGCAAGTCGGTCGATGTTGGGTGTCTCCGCCCAATCGCAACCTAACGCTCCCACCCAGTCGTTCATATCGTCGACGCTGAGGAAGAGGACGTTCGGGCGTGTTGGAGCTGTCGCGCCGCAGCCCGCCATGGCCGCAAGGACGGCTGCGAACAGGATGGCCACGACTCGCCGACTGGCTTCGGGCGGGACGAGCGTCGGGGCCGGCGAGTTGACGCGGGTCGGCCCCGGGTTTCCTGGGGCCGGGGTGCCTGCTCGCCCCGGTTTTCGCGTCTTGCTCAGCTGCGCAGTCGTGCAACGCCACCGCGTCTCCATATCTCCAATATCCCCGAATCTTGACTTGGGGACGCTCCCGTCAGGGCATTGCCCTAAGCCGCCGCGGGCGACCAGCGGGCGATATCCCGACCTGCTGCCTTCCACGTTGGAAGCGTACCAAGGCTTGCGTCGGCACAGGTCTACGGTAGTCCCGGCATCCCACGGGCACGAACCGCACAGGATCCTCCTCCGGCCCGGGAGTGCGGCCGCCGGGAAAGGGGGGTCGTTGTGACCTGCCGACCCTGAACGCCCATCTGCAGCGCCCGCCAAGGTGTAAATGGGCATCGAAAATGGCACACCGCGCCCGTGCCCCGTGGTGGGAGCGGTTCGATTGCCGGTTGGACGGGATGGTCGCGTGCCGCCCCAGCACCGTGTGGACTAAACTACCGCTCAAGGCCGTTCGGCCCAAGTGCGGCCACACCATGGTCGGCGGCGGCCTCGGGTCGGGAGAACAGCGACGTTGAGCCTGGGTTCCGCTGCCACCGAGAACATACCCAACCCCCACTCTAGGCTTGCGGACCCAGCCCGGCTTTGGCGGGGCCGCATGCGCCCTACCGCAACACTCATGCGCAGGGCAATTCTGGTCTTGGCCGCGTTCTCGGGAGGGTGCTCGGGGCCGCCGGGACCGGACGTGGACCTGCCCGAAGTGGATGTGGCTGGATACGAGCCTCGGGCACGGCAATTGATCGAGGAACGCCTTGCCGCTGCCCGGGCCCTCCCTGACGATGGACAAGCGCTGGGGATGGCTGCGATGGCGCTGCACGCGTACCAGATTCTTGAGCCCGCAGCGCAGGCCTATCGGCACGCGTCGGAGCGAGCCCCGAATGAGTACCGCTGGCACTACCTGCTCGGTGTTGTGGCCAGCGATCTGGGCCGGCTCGAGGAGGCGGAAGAGGCGCTTCGAACTGCAGCGGGACTGGCCCAAGGGCACCTGTTTGTCCGGTTGCGGCTGGCCGACTGCCTGCTGCAGGCCGGCGAGCCGGAGGAGGCGCTTGACCTCTATGACCGCTCAGCAAGCGAGCAGCCGCACTCGATGGCCGCGCACTTCGGCCGCGGTTCTGCTCTGGTCCGTCTCGGCCGTTCCGAAGAGGCGCTTGCGGCGCTTGAGCGGGCAGCCACCTTCGGGGACGACTACCGTCCGCTGCACTATCGGCTGGCCCTTGCGCTGCGGAGCGCCGGCCGCGACGACGAGGCGGCCCATTTCATGGACCTGTACGAGCGGCTGGATCCGACCCCGCGGACTCCATTTCCGGATCCGCTCCTTCGGGAAGTCGAGGAATTGCGCGTCGGTTCGTACCGGCATCACCTCAACCGGGGGATCCGCTTTGAGACTGCCGGGAATCTAGGGGAAGCCATGCGGGAGTACTCGCTTGCGACGCGGGCCGAACCTGCACCGGCGCACGCCTTGGTGAACTTGATCAGCGTGTACGGCAAGCTGGGCCGGTACGAGGAAGCTGACGCTGCGTATCGTGAGGCGATCTCGCGGAACTCCGGGATTGAGGAGGCGCATTACAACCACGCCGTCACACTGTCGCGGCGGGCACTCCACGGTGAGGCGGAGGCCGCCTATCGGCAGGCTCTCGCGGTCAATCCGTACTCGGCCGATGCGCGGCTCAATCTCGGCGATGCCCTCGAGCAACAGGGCAGGCACGCTGACGCTGCCGAGCAGTTCCGTGAGGTCCTCCAACTCAGCCCCAGCCACCGGCTGGGGTGCTTCCGGCTGGGAATGTCCCTGTACCGCCAGAACCGTCGGCAGGACGCGCTCGTCTACCTCCGGCGGTCGGTCGCTGTCCAGGACAGCGAAACACCGCAATTCCTCATGGTGCTCGCACGGGCTGAGCGCAACGCCGGGAATGAAGCTGAAGCCGCCCGTCGCGCGGTCGAAGCGCGACGATTGGCCCGGGAGTATGGACGCACCGAGATCCTCCGGATCCTGGACAGGGAATTCCCGTCCGGCGGCTAACCGGACACAGGCACCCGTCGATCTAGAAGTAGAACTTCAGGCCGAACTGGATGTGCCGTGGAATCCGCTGCAGGGTGATCGTCGAGGCCGCCGACCGGACTCTTCCAGCGTTCGCGCTGCCGATGTTCGTGGTCGGGTTGTTGAACTGCGGCGTGTTCGTGAAGTTGAAGAACTCCGCCCGGAACTGCAACCGGCGCTGTTGGTCCTCGCTGAAGAAGAACTCTTTGAAGATCGACAGGTCGAGGTTCTTGGTTCCTGGCCCGAAGAGGATGTTCCGACCGGCGTTCCCAAACATCTGCGGGCCTGGCCGGACAAACGCGTCCACGTCGAAGAAGCGCTGCAGTGTCTGCTCGCTCCGCGGCAATCGACCGTCGGCGATTCGGTCCGCGTAGGAGGTGCAGCAGTTGAGTGTGTTTGGCGACACGACCCGCATGGGGAAGCCGTCGTACATGCTCAGGATCCCGTTGATCTGCCATCCGCCGACTACGTGATTGAGCCCGCCCCTTGCCTTGAACGGCAGGTCGTACATGAAGCTGGTGACCAAGCGCCGTGGGGCGCTGAACCCCGCCGGCCCCCGGTCGCGGCGAATGTTGCGGATATCGGTGGGTGTTCCGAACTGGCTGTCCAGATTGCTGATCGCCTTGCCCCACGTGTAGCTGACGAGATAGCCGAGCCCGCTGCGGAATCGGCGCTCCGCCGAGAGCTGCAGGCTGTGGAAGTTCGAGTCGTAGCGGCTCTGGATCTGGCGAATCGCCCCAAATGCCGGAAAGTCCCGGCGCGGGGCCACGGGTCCCGTTCCCGGCACTGGCTGGTTGATGTCCGTCTGGCCTTGCAGCCTGGTACCCTTGCTGCCCACATAGGCGACCGTGATGGACGTCTCGCCGAACTGGCGCTGGATAGTCGCGTTCCACTGCTGGGTGTACGGGATCACGGTGTCCAGGTCGACCGACCGCAGGGTACCGGCGATCACGCCCTGCGAAGGACGGTCGAACCCCATGGAGGCAGGTCGCGCCCCTGCGAAGTCGAACTGGTTGTTGTTGAAATTCGAGCTGATGAACTCCGGCGGGTTCGCACCGAGGTTGCGCGTCGTGTCGAGCTGTCCCGTTGAGTAGTACAGGCCGTAACCGACTCGGAAGACCGTTTTGGGAGTGACCTTGTAGGCCAGCCCGAAACGTGGGGACATGTTGTTGTTGTCCCCGGGCATGCCCGAGCGCCACGGCACCGGTTGGGTGCCTACCTGAACGACCGTTCCCTCCGACCGCAGGAAGTTGTATAGGCGGTTGTTGACCTCCGTCCACGGCCATCCGAGGAAGTTGTCGTATCTAATGCCGAAGTTCAGCGTGAGGCGGTCCGACACCTTGTACGTGTCTTGGAGGTGAAAGGCGAGCTCCGTCCGGCGATAGCCCCTCGTGCCCGTCACGAATCGAATGAACCCGCTGATCGGCTTGCCCAGCAGGGCGTCGGCAGGCCCGAGCCCAGTGCCCCGCCTTGAGGCCGGGTTTATCGTGTAGTTGTTGCCGAAGTTCATCCTTCCCCGCAGCGCATTCGACTGCAGGGCGTTGTAGCGCAGGCGCCGCACTTCCCCGCCGAACTTGATGCTGTGGCGCCCCTTTATGATGCTGAAAGTGTCGCTGATCTGGTAGTTGTCGCTGACAATGACCGCAGGTGAAAACCCATTGCCACCCATAGAGCGGAAGCCAGCGACGCTGATGATGGCCAGTCCTGAGGTCAGTTCGTCCCCCGCCACGTTCGAACCCGGGATGCCGATCTCGTCGCTGACGTACTTGCCGTAGTTCGGATTGAACGACCTCAGGTTGAGCCGTGTCCAGCCAACGCGGAACTCGTTGATCTTCGTCGGCGAGACCAAGTGCGTATCGCTGACCACGACCTGATTGACGGGCTGGTCGGCAGGCCCGGGAACTCCGGGCCCGGCGCCGACCGCCGGTGCGGGCAGGAAGCTCGGCTCGATCAGGTCGTCGTCGCTGAAGCTGTAGCGGGCAAACATGTTGTTGCTGTCCGATACGACATGGTCGATCTTGATGTCGAAGCGTTCTCCATTGATGCTGCGGACGGGGTTCGACAGGTAGTTGTCCGTCTCGTCCGCGTTGCGGTTCGGCATCGGGTACAGGCCGAGTACATTCTGGCCGACCTGATCGTGCATCGCGGACGGGATCGTGTTGTTGGGAAACGGATCGCGGATGTAGCTGCCGTCCTCCAGCCGCTGTTGCGTAGTCGGGTCGTAAATGCCGAATCGGGACTGCGAGAAGTCTCCTGCCCGGAAGTCCGCCGTCGGAACGCTGCTGATCAGCGTTTGCGCCTGGCGCACACGCTGCCCCTCGAAGTTGGCGAAGAAGAAGGTCTTGTGGTCGTTCGCGCCGGGAACCAGCGGACCGCCTAGGAATGCTCCGTACTGGTTCTGCTTGAACGGCGGGATCGGCTCGTCGGCCCGATCGAAGAAATTCTTGGCGTCTAGCTTGGCATTCCGCAGGAATTCGTAGGCCCCGCCGTGGAACTCTCTCGTTCCCGACTTGAACGTCAGATTGACGGTCGCTCCCCCGCCGCGTCCGAACTGCGCGTCCGCGCCCGAAGTCTCGCTGCGGAACTCTTGAATTGCGTCGATGGAGGGGAAGATGAGAATTCCGAGGCCGTTGTGGTTCTCGGAATTGCTGATGCCTTCGATCAGGTAGTTGTTGTCGTTCGAGCGGCTGCCGTTCACGGACGCGTTCGAAACCCCGCGCTTGCGCGTGATGGGGCTTCCTTGAGACTGCGTGTCCGCAGGCTGTGTGCCGGTGCTGAGCAGGATGAGCTGCGCCCAGTTGCGGCCATTGAGCGGCAAGTCCTTGATCGCTTTCTCCGTCCGCAGGTTGGAGAGCGTCGCGGATTCGGTCTGCAGCAGCGGCGCGACGTCGAGCACCTCGATCACTTCTGTGATGGCTCCCAGCCTGAGGTCAAAGTCGACAACCGCCCTCTGGTTGACTTCGAGGTGGAAACGCTTCGCTGATGGCTCGAAGCCCTCCGAGTGCACCTCTACCGTGAATTCACCGGGCCTGAGAGGCGGGGAGACGTAGATGCCTTGGGCACCCGTGCTGGTCTCGATCCGCAATCCCGTACCGACGTTCTCGACGATCACCGCAGCTCCGGCGATGACCGCTCCGGTCGTGTCCCTCACCGTACCGGCGATGGTGCCGGCGTCGACTTGGCCAAACGCCACTGCCACGCTCGCACCTGCCAAAATGCAGGTCCCTACTACCCTTCGCATAGCAACCTCCTGTGATGTTCCTCACGCCCCAATCGGCGGTTGCGATGCTGGCGTTGAGTCGTCGCAGCCCACCGACGACGTTATCTGTCCGTGCTGATTCTAGCCGTTAAGGCGCACGGATGGGACACCTTCCTGCCCTCGAGGGTTGAATCCTCGGGGATTGCCGGGCGTGCGGAGACAGAGCCGTGCCTCGGAGTATGGAATGGGGGCAGGACTTCCGCGGAACAAGCTGTGTCCGGATTCTGAGGC
>JAJDWM010000150.1 GCA_022825595.1 Bryobacterales bacterium
AGTTGGCCGAGACCTGGTAGCCAATGGCTGTATAGACGTTCTCGGCAACGTGGATGATCGCCGGCTCGAACATCTTGTTCCGTTCCAGCAGACGCGTAGTGGCCTCGCTGGGCTGCGCGGCCAGCGACGGTGCCAGCACGGCTCCCAGACATGCGAGAAGAGTGCGCCGGGCGAAGTCCTGATAAGTCTTCATGATCGGATGGGCGGCTTGTCCGGCCCGGGAGGTTACCGCCGTTGTGCGCTTTCCCCAGGTCAGCGTCTGCGCTGCTTCTGCTGTCCGATGCGGACTTTCCTCAGGGTGGCCTTCTGGTCGTCCCAAGCCTTCCAGTCGAAGCGCTTCGCGGCGCCTTCAAGGTACGCTTTCACGTCCGTCCCCTTAGGCAACACGGCGACGACCGTCGCCCGTTCGCCCGTGCCCGGCCTGTAAATCGAGTACTTCTTCGTGTTCGGGATCGCCATGGCTTCGCAGACTCCTATGCTATCAGCCGGGCTACTCCGCGGATGGTTCCTCAGGGTCTTCGGCCGGTTCGCCGTCCAGCCGCGGCAGCGGACCGTGGAAGTACCCGACCCTGTGCCTCAGCCTCAGCCTCTCGTACGGCACCTTGACCTCAATGCGGTGGTAGATGCCGCGCTCGTTCAGGTTGTTCGGCCTGTAGCTGAGCCTGTACTGGCTCCGAATGTCCTCGCCAATCGAAATGATCGACTCCTGCACTCCGCTTGTCGTGCGCGGACTGTACGCCCGCCCGCCGGTCCCCTTCGACAGAATCTCTAGGGGGTTGTCGAACAGCAGGTTCTTCACGCCCCGGACCAGGTCGATCACGATCGGAATCATGTTGGGTGTGGCCGAGTAGCTGGCCTGCTGCTGGGCGGTTGGCGTGTCCGGCGTGCCTGGCATGCGTGGCCGCACCACGATGCCCGCCGGGATGTTGGGCGGAACTACCTTGGGCTTGCGCCGCAGCCTCGCGGACAGGGTCGAGAGCCGCACTGGATACACCAGGATGTTGTACAGCTGAGCCGTGCGCAGGCTCTCCCCCAATCCGATCCGGCTGCCGTTGTTCTGCGACTCCGAGATCACCACGATGATCTTGTGATGGTGCTCGGGCCGCTTGAGCAGCAGGCGGATTGCGCCGTACATCGCGTCGGCCAGAGCGACCGCCGACGTGCCGATGCGCATGCCCTTGAGGCCAGTGTCGAGCTTCTTCGTGTCATTCGTGAAGTCCACCAGCAGCTTGACGCGGCTGTCGAAGGTCATCAGCGCCGCCTCGCCGTACTCGCCTAGCACCAGTTCGGTGAACAGGTAGGCGGTCTTGCGAATGTCGCCCAGAATGCCCTCGACACGGTCGCTGGTCTGAACGCAGATCACCATTGAGATCGGCAGGAAGCTCACATCGAAGCCGACGAGCTGCTGCTCCACATCGTTGTCAAGGATGGTGAAGTCCTCCCTGAGCATGTCGTGGATGTACTCGCCCTTCGGGCCGCGCACCGTCACCGGCACCGTCACCTCGTCGATCTCTTCAAGGAAGATTGCAGGCTGGTCCGACTCGAACAGAGTCTCGGGGTCGAACAGGTCGGCCGTCTCCTGCGGCTTGAGCGGGGCCGCTAGCAGGCCGCAGGCAGCCACGACGGCGGCTGTCCTCGGCCAGATCCCGATTCGGTGGCGTTCCTTGGAATCCATCGGCGTCGTTCTCCCGGAAGTGACGGCCCTCTTACTCTCGGGCATAACGGCCGCTCTTGCCGCCTCTCTTCTCCAGCAGCACGATCCCGCCGATCTCGATACCCTTGTCCAGCGCCTTGCACATGTCGTAGACCGTCAGGGCGGCAACGGCGACGGCGGTCATGGCCTCCATCTCAACCCCCGTGCGTGCCAGCGTCGAGACGTTGGACGTGATCCGCACACCTTGCGGGCCGACCTCAGCTGAGACGTCGACGTGCGTCAGCGGGAGGGGATGGCAGAGCGGGATCAGGTCAGCCGTCCGCTTGGCCGCTTGAATGCCCGCGATGCGCGCGACCTGCAGGGCGTCGCCCTTGGGGTTGCTCGGCAATGCGGCGACCACGTCCGGCCGCATCCGCACGATCCCGGAAGCCGTAGCCGACCGGCGCGTAGGCGCCTTGGCACCGACATCGACCATGACCGCGGCCCCGCACTCGTCGAAGTGGCTCAGTCGGCTCACAGCGGCATCACCTGCATCAGGTCGCCCGCCTGCCACTCGGACCGGTCCTCCGTCGCGACCGCAAGGCAGTCGGCCCGCGCGAATGCCGCGACGTCGCCAGATCCCCCGCCGCGGTCGATGCGCACGCGGGTGTCTGTGTATGAACCCTCCAACCGCGCTCCGATGAAGCGGGTCAGGACAGGCTTATGGCGGAAGCCGGCGGCAAGCGGCACTCCCATGAAGGGCAGCGGCGAGTCCGAGGCTCCGGCCATGAGGTCGACTGCGATAGAGGCGAAGACCTCAAAGGTGACCATCGTAGAGAGTGGGTTGCCGGGCAGCCCGAACACCGGCGTATCCCTGCAGTACCCGAAGACAAGGGGCTTCCCTGGCTGGATCCGTACTGTAGTGAAGAACAGCTCCGTGCCCAGCCCCAAGAGCACTTCCTCGACCACGTCATGCTTGCCCATTGACACCCCGCCGGACAGCAGCAGGAGGTCGCTCTTCAGGCCTACCTCGATCAGCCGCTGTGTTTCCGCAAGCGTGTCCCTGGCGACTGGCAGGATCTTGGGAGCACCGCCCCTGCGCCGCACCTGCTCTGCCAGCGAGTGCGCGTTCGAGTTTCGGATCTGATAGCTGGCGGGGGTCGCACCGACAGGCAGGACTTCGTCGCCCGTGGACAGGATTGCCACCTCGGGACGCCGGAAGACCGGGACCTCCGACCGGCCGACCGTGGCCAGCACCGCAATGCTCGCGAAGGAAATCCGGCGGCCGGGCGCAAGAACGCGCTGCCCTCGACGCACCTCCTCGCCCGCCATGATCAGGTTCCGCCCCGACGCGATTGGCTTGTTCAGCTGGACGCGCCTCCCATTGCGCTGGGAATACTCCACCATCACGACGGCATCGGCGTTCTCCGGGCCTGGCGCGCCCGTCATGATCTCCACCGTTTGGCCACGCTCGAGGGAGAAGCGGGAAGGCTCGCCCGCCTGCGTCTCACCGATCAGGTCCAAGGTTGCCGGCACGGCCTGCACGTCTGCGGCAATCACCGCGAAGCCATCGCGCGCCGATCGGTTGAAGGGAGGGTAGTCGCGGTCGGCGCAGACGTCCTCGGCCAGAATCCTGCCAGCGGCGGTGTCTAGGGGGACGGTCTCTACCGCAGGTCCCGAGACGCACTCGCGAATGCGCTCGAACACTGTCGCCCGGCCTTCGTCGAAGCGCAGTGCCTGCATGCTATCGGGCCGATCCGCTGCGTCGCGCGCCCACTGAGAGTTTCGCACAGGGCGGCCGGCGAGTTTCGCCGGCGGTCAACGCGTGCCTCCGCTCAATTCGCCGCCTAGGCTCAATGCGTGGTGTCTGCTGTGAATGATGGATGGGGATTGGCCCTCAGGCTTCCATCATCTCCTCCCAAGTGACCTCTGCCCGCCGATCGATGGCCATCTGCCCGAGCAGTGCGGTCAGCGTGCTCTCCGCGCCGCGCACTCCGGTATTAGCCGGCTTTCCGTTCCGGACGCGTCCGAAGAACTCCTGCAGGGCGTCGATGGTGATGTCGTGGGGGGACCGCTCCTCCACCGTGTCGCCTCGCCCCCGGTGATACTTCCAGTAACCCCGCGCCGTCTCAACGACGCCATCGGAGCAGAAGTACCGCTCGTACACTTCGCGGTAGAAGGAAGGCGACAGGTAAGAACCGACCATGTTGGCCTGCACGTTGCCGGGATAGTCGTAGGTCACGTTCAGGTGGTCTAGGAGGTCTCCCTGCTTCATCACCGATCGGCCGCCCGTACCGATGGCCTTCAACGGGTGGGCACCCACGAACCAGTTCATCGCGTCGATGTTGTGGCAGAACGTCTCGGTGATGATCTCGCCGTAGGTGGACCGCCAGAGCTTCCACTGCGTGAGCCTCTCCGCGTCGTTAGTGGGTGGCGGCAGAGCGGGCTCCTTGCCGGTCATGCCGCTCTTGAGGAAGTGCGAGTGCACGAGGTTCACGGGCCCGATCTTGCCGGAGTCGATCAGGTGCTTCGCGTCGCGATACACCCTTCCGTGGCGCTGCTGGAATCCGAAGGTGATGTTCAGGTGCCGCGGGGCCGCGTCCGCGAGCCGCATGACCCGCTTCGCGCCTGCGAGGTCTGCCGCAGCCGGCTTCTCGATGTAGATGTGCTTACCGGCCTGGATCGCGGCTTCGAAGTGGTCCGGGTGCATGTAGACAGGTGTGGCGATGATCACGGCGTCAACATCACTGGCCAAGACCTCCCCCATGTCCTTGTGGAGGCGGATGCCGTCCAGCGAGACGCGCTCGCGGGCCCTGCGGATCGACTCGTCCGAAACCTCCGCCGCGGAGACCACCTTGGCCTCGGGGAGGCTCGCGATGTGGCGTGCATGGCTGCTGCCTCGCCCGCCCAGGCCAATAATCCCGACCGTCACTGCCGAATTCGCCTTGGTCGTGGCAGCCGAGACGGACAGGGCTGCAGCGGACTGGATCAGTCCCCGCCTTGTGAATGTTCTGCGTTCCATGGCTCTACCCCCGCGTACGAGTATAGGTGGCAGGCCTGCCGGCGCAGCCCCCCGCGTAGCGCGGAGGGCGGGCAATTCTTGCGCCGCTGGCCGCAGCTCGGAGTCCGGAACGCCGCCAAGCGGGTCGTCTTCGAGCGCTTGGAGGGACACAGGCCGCCATGCGCAGTTCCGCCGCGAACCGGCACACAGGCGCTTCCACTTGCCCGCACATGTCGACCAGACCGCCGGCCCCTTGCCGGCGAATCCGTGGTGGCATGGTCCCGAATCCCGCCCGCCCAGACCCCACGAGCGACCGTCTGTGCGTGCCGGTGCGCCGTTCGGACGGCAACCGTCCCTCTGGTATCCTGCAAGCAGCCGCCGCGCCACTGCGGTAGAAGGGGTTAATTGTTGGCTGAGGGGACCCTGAGTGTTACGGACTCGCGCACAGGGGCCCGCTACGAACTGCCGATCACGGCTTCCACAGTCCGTGCGATGGATCTGCGCCAGATCCGCACGGATCCCGACGAGTTCGGGTTAATGAGCTACGATCCCGGCTACACGAACACGGCGGCCTGCACAAGCCGCGTTGCCTACTTAGACGGAGCGCGTGGTGTGCTGCGCTACCGCGGCTATCCCATCGAGGATCTCGCAAAGAACTGCACCTACACGGAAGTTGCGCACCTCTTGATGCGCGGCCACCTTCCCACCAGTGCCGAACTGCACGGCTGGGACAACGAGCTGGCGGCGGAGATGCGCCTGCCGCCCGGCCTTCCGGATCTGATCGAGACGTTCCCTGCGGGCGCGCATCCGATGGTCATGCTCGCCAGCACCGTCGCAGCGCTCGGAACGTACTACCCCGACGGACGGCATGTCACCGATACTGCCTGCCGCCACCGGCAGCGGCTGCGCCTGCTGGCCAAGATCCCCCTTATCGCGGCGCTTATCTACCGGCGGACCCGGCGCTACAGCCGCAGCGAGCCGCGCCCGGATCTCGGCTACGCAGGGAACTTCCTGCACATGCTCTGGCAGGGCACCTCCAGGCAGCTCGGCCCGCAGGACCTGAAGGTGCTCGCGAAGGCTCTGGACGCACTATTGGTCCTGCACGCGGAGCATGAGCAGAACTGCTCGACCTCCACGATGCGCCAGGTGGCAAGCTCAGAGGCCGATCCGTATGTCAGCCTCGCCGCCGCAGTGGCGGCCCTGTCGGGACCCTTGCACGGGGGGGCGAACGAGAGAGTGCTGCAGATGCTGGACGAGATCGGATCCACCGCCGGGATCCCGGCGTTCATGCGCAGCGTCAAGGCCGGGGAGCGGCGCATGATGGGTTTTGGGCACCGCGTCTACAAGAACTACGACCCGCGGGCACGCGTGTTGCAGGACTTTGCCGAGCAGGTCTTTGAGACGACCGGAAAGAATCCGAAGATTGCCCTCGCGGTCGAATTGGAGCGAATCGCGCTGCAGGACGACTACTTCGTACGGCGAAAGCTCTACCCGAATGTGGACTTCTACTCGGGCATCATCTACGAAGCGATGGGCTTTCCCCCTGAGATGTTTACTGTGCTCTTCGCGATCGGCCGCGTAGCCGGCTGGCTGACGCACTGGGACGAGTCCATGGCAGACCCGGAACGGCGAATCGCCCGGCCACGCCAGATCTACAGAGGCCCCGGCATCACGGCTTTCGTGCCCATCGAGGCCCGCGGTCGGGACTACGCCGAGGAGAGGCCGGCCGCGCCGGTTTCCTCCCACGGCAGCGTTCCGTCGCATCGGTCCCTGTAGTATTCGTCGATACGTCCGGTCTCAGCGAGCACTCGGGCTGGTACACGCTGCATCACTCCCCCGTCCAGAATGGACGCGTAGTATGGCCTCACCGGACCCAGCGCGTTCCAAATCTCCTGTGCCGCCCCGCTGCCGCTTGTCGGCGGGCTGAAGGATCCTGCCACGGACCGGGTGCTGACGGGCCGCCGCAGTCCCTGGAAGTACCACATCTGCAGCAGGATCTCCCCCTGGGGCGGGCTCTCGGACACAGCAGTGTTGGGCCGGAGCGTCGCGACTGTCATCTCGTCAAAGGAAGTCCCGGTCGAGAATCCTCCGTAGCTGCCATGCGCCTCGAAGAGGGTGTCCTCTTCGCGACCCACGCTCAACAGGAACCGGTTTCCCCCGAGCATTGCATGGGCAGTCCCCGCCTTGGTAGGGTAGCCGAGCACCTCCCGGCCGAACTCCGAACCTCTCAGGGACTGGGCCAAGTGGGAGACTGCGTACCAGGCCACGCGTCCCCCTGCCGCGCACCTAGCGAAGAGCCAGGCTTCGTCCAGAGACGGATCCCTCAGCCCTCGGATTGCCATAACGCGCACCGCCCGACTTGGATCGGCCGTGCAGGGTGCCGGCACGAGCGCCGGCCCCGAATCGCTGGTCGGCACGCAGTCCACGTAGGCGATCAGGATGTCCGGGCGCACAAGCTCACGATGGGCTCCCAGGGCGGCCCGCGCCCTCGCCGCCGAGCCGAAGTCGGCTGTTGCCGCCTCTGCGGGCGGCGCTCCCAAGTAGTTGCGCAGCGCAATCGGCTCCAGCGCTGGGGCCTCAACATCCCGCAAGAAGCGGGGCGATGTCTGCGGGAACAGGCAAGTCTCTGCGATCGAGGCGGGACCAGTCGCACCGAAACGATCCAGCCATCCGTCAAGCGTGCCGCTGACGCGCACGGAGTCCGCGTCGATGGTGGCCGGGGGCTTGGCATCCGCCGCTCTCAGCGACCACAGGCCGGCATCGCCGGGGATCAGACGGTCGGCAGTCCAATCGGGCGAGATCTGGTGCCGGAACGTCGCCCACGGACTGGTTTGCGCGGCTGGACCGACCCGGTCGGCACTGGGCCGGACGGTTACAGAGAAAACTGTGCGGCCGCCCACCGCCAGCGACCAATGCCCCTCGCGGCCGGTCACCTCTCCGCGATAGGCCGGGAGGTGGAGCGCTTCCCGGGCACGTCGCCGTGCGCGGTCGCTTGCCGTCCAGACCGCGATCGGAAGCACGCAGGGCTCTCGGTCGAGCATCGCGCGGGCACCAAGTGCGCAAAGGGGGCCTTCGGGCGCATTCCGGAACTCAACGACTAGGCCCGAGTGCTCCGGCACGGAGAGCGGCGGCGGGACAGCCGCGGGGGCCGACGCCCCGTACTCAAGGCGTAAGCCCCGAAACGTCTGCGATTTTTCGGTAGCGCCGGGAAGGCACGCAGGCAGCGACACGCATCCCGCCAAGAACTGCCTCCTCGCGAGCACGGGCACAGAAATATTGTGCAGCACGGCCTCGGCCGGAGCCAGCCGTCAGGAGGTCAGGCTTGGGGCCCAAGTGAGCTGGATCGTGTATTCTGAGTCCCAGAGCGGCCTTGGCGGCCCCGACCGTCAGGCAAGCTTCCGACGCGGTCCTGTGCCGACGTAGCTCAGTTGGTTAGAGCGCCTGATTGTGGATCAGGAGGCCGATGGTTCGAATCCATCCGTCGGTACCAACCTCGCCGTCTCTTGGTCGTGCCCCCGTCAGGGTGTTGGCACCTGCAGGAGGGTCATGGCGGCCTTCGCGATCCCGAACAGGCCCTCCCCGGCAATCAATCCGGAAGCAACCGCGAAGCTCAGCCGCGCGGCGCTTGAGGGGTGGCGGGCGCGCCACGCCACAAGGGCCAGCGATCCGAAGAATATCACCAGCGAGAAGTAGGCCTGCACGATGAATGCGATGCCGACGGCCATTCCGCTGGGCACGTATGGAGCCAAGGCCCGAATCTTGCGCAGACACGCCAGCGCCGCCCCGAACGCGACCCCAGCGCCCACTGCGATGCCGGCCTTTGGCGGCAGGGCTCCAAGCCCCTGCGTTAGCAGCTCGGCCATCGCCTTCCATGCGAAGGCCGCCGGTGCGGGCATCTGCTCGCCGCCCAGCGGGTAAGCGCTGGTAACCAGCAGGTAGGCAGGAATGCAGAACAAGACTCCGGCCGCGATCCCCCACAGCTGGGCGACGAACTGGCGCCGCGGCGACGCCCCGAGCAGCTTGCCCGTCTTGAGGTCCTGCATCATGTCGGCCGCCTGCGAGGCGCCGGCGCCCGTTACGGCGGCCGCCATGAGGTTCGTGCCGATGCTGCCCGGGGCCAGCGCGCCATAGGCAAGCTGCGTCACCTTGCCCATGCCCCCGACGGGGTTGATGTCCGTCTCGCCGGTCGAGCGAACCGCGACGGCGGCCAGCGCGAAGGAGAGGACGAGCGCCACGAACGTCAGGTGCGGCGGGATCTGGAAGAGGAACCACGCCGCGACGGTCGTGCCCACCGCGGCCACGGCCAACCCGTTTCGCCACCACGGATTCGGTATGCGGCTCCCGCCAACTTGCTCGCCGCCAAGCCCCGCGCCTCCCCGGAACGTTCGGACGAATGTACGCCAGCTCAGCGCCAAGGCCACCAGCGCTTCGGAGACCATGATGGCCACGCCGGGCCACAACAGCCACCCTCGCGGGCCATCCGTGTAGCTCATGACTGCGCCGGTCGCCCAGCCGTTCGACTGGACCCACGGCCCGGCGATGCCCCACGCCGCGATTGCGCCCAACGCGAGGCTCGCCCCGACGCGCGGCCCGATCAGGATGCCCGCCCCGAAGAGCATGGGGCCCACGTAGAGGCGGAATCCCCAGGCCGCAGCGAGCGCCAACGCCGCGCTTCCGAACAGCTCTGCCGGTGGCATCTCGAGGGCGGGGAAGAAGTAGGTCACCAACGTGAAG
>JAJDWM010000027.1 GCA_022825595.1 Bryobacterales bacterium
CATCTAGACGTCGGCAGGCGACGTTGGGAGGGCGAGTTGCAGCGGAAGGGTCACGAACGGCGGAACATACTTCCAAGCGCCCATCCTGTGAGCACATATCGGCACATATCGTCCACCACGTGAGCAGTTTGCAATTGGTCAGGCCACACCGATCTTCGTCCCTTGGTTCCGGCCACGCTGCAGCCGGGTCGCGGCCGAGCACGGTTGCGCGAATCCCTCCGCATCCAAGCAGCGGATACGCCAAGCCGACCCCGCCGGCCGACTTGGTTCGGCAACCCGCTCGCCCTCGGGGCGGCCGAACGAGAACGCAAGTTCCCGCGGCGGCCCCGGTTCGGCGTCCTTGCGCCTCCGCGCCTCCTCGCTGCCGGTGGCCCTGCGGACTGCTACGCTGGCGCCATGAGACTCCTGCTCGCGGGGCTGCTCGCATTGTCCGGCCTGTCGGCCGAACCGTCCATTCAGACCTTGGCCGGGACGGGGGTTTCCGGTGCCACAGGCGACGGAGGACCCGCACTGGAAGCCCGCGTCGGGAACCCGTACGGGCTGACCTTGGGCCCGGACGGTGCCCTGTACGTCTGCGAGATCGACACCGACCGCATCCGCCGCATCGACATGGCCGACGGATCAATCTCTACCGTAGCTGGGACCGGTCAAGAGGGTTATTCCGGCGACGGAGGCCCCGCCACGCGGGCCGACCTTCACGACCCCTACGAGGTCCGCTTCGACTCCGATGGAAACATGTACTTCGTTGAGATGCTCAACGCGGTCGTCCGGAAGGTCGACGCTGCTACGGGAGTGATCTCGACGATCGCTGGCACGGGCCAGCGCGGCTACTCCGGCGATGGCGGACCGGCGGTTGCCGCAACATTCAGCCGTCCGCACTCCATTGCCCTAGACGGAAAGGGCGGCCTCTATATCGCCGACATCGGGAACCACCGCATCCGCCGCGTCGATCTCAGTAGCGGCGTGGTCACGACCTTTGCGGGCACAGGCGAGCGCAGTCCGACGCCAGACGGTGCGCCGCTTGAGGGAACACCCCTCAATGGACCCCGGGCGCTGGCGTTTGCGCCGAACGGGGATCTGTACATTGCACTGCGGGAGGGCAACGCCGTGTACCGCCTAGATGTTGGGGCGAATCGGCTGCACCACGTGGCCGGTACCGGAGAGAAGGGCTACACGGGGGACGGCGGGCCCGCAGTCGTTGCGACGCTGGCCGGGCCCAAGGGCATTGAGGTTGGCCCCGACGGCGGAATCTACGTCGCCGACACGGAGAATCACGCCATCCGGCGAATCGACGCTTCCGAAGGCACGGTGTCCACAGTTGCAGGCGACGGGAAGGTCCACGACGGGCCCGACGGTGACCCCCTCACTTGCGGGCTTGCGCGCCCGCATGGCGTCTACGTGGGTCCGGACGGCAGCATCTACATAGGAGACAGCGAGAATCACCGCGTCCGAGTGATTCGTCACTGAGATTGGCGGTTTTGACGCCGACGGCGCCGCCTTTCCTGGCGGCCCGCCTCCGGACCCGCCATCTCGGAACGGGCCGCCTCGAGAATCCCGTTGATGAGTCTTGTCGACTCCTCCCCGTCGAAGCGCTTGCCGATCTCGAGGGCTTCGTTAATCACCACCACGGCAGGTGTTTCCCCTGAGCGCATCTCGCAGATCGCCAGGCGCAACAGATGGCGCACGACGAGCGCGAGCCGGTCGGGTGCCCAGCGCTTCGTGGCGTGCCGCTCGATGATGGCGTCCAGTTCGTCATTGGACTCCGCGACCGCTAGGAACAGGCGCTCAGCGAACGCATCGACCTGCTGCGGGGTGTCCCCCGCCAGATACTCAAAGAAGTCCTGGACCACTTTGCGCGGTTCGGCGCCGCCGATGGCCCATTGATAGGTCATCTGCAGCGCGCGCTCACGGGAGAGGCGACGGGATGCCATTGGGGCTACGGTGGCGGCTAGCGCGACCGGATGCCTTCCAGGAGACGGGCCATTTCCATAGCCGCGACGGCGGCGTGGTACCCCGCATTGGATTCACCCGCCTGCGAGCGCGCTTCGGCCTGGGCCGGCGTCTCGCAGGTCAGCACGCCGAAGGTGGCCGGCACGCCGGTCTCAGGACCGATCCGCCCGATAGAGTGCACAGCCCCCTCCGCGACCCAGCGGTAGTGGTCTGTCTCCCCGCGGATAACGGCCCCAACGCAGACCAACGCGTCGTAGCGCCCGCTTACGGCGAGCGCCCGGGCCGCGGTCGCCAATTCCAAGGCGCCCGGCACGCGGACCACGAGCACGCTGCTGGAGTCTCCTCCGTGCTCATGGACGGCTTCCAGAGCGCCCCGCAACAGCCGCTCAGTGATCCTGCTGTTGAATCGCGAGACGACGCAGGCCAGTCGCAGCCCGTCCGCGCTCAGGGAATCGGCCGAGCGGCTGATCTCCGCGCCTTGCATCTCTCTGCCACCCCCGAGAAACCCATTTCTGGCGGCCTCTCAGCGGCGCAGATCCTCCGGCACGCGCTCTCTGTCGTGTTGCTCGAAACGAACGCTCCACTCGAGCGGCACGGTGACAGGCAGGTAGCAGACCTTGTCGTCGCAGGCTTGGTAGCGGAGGGAGCCGCGAATCGTCAGCATGTCGCCATCCAGCAACGCTCCAAGATCCCTCGCTTGGCCCACCATCACGTCTCGCACGACACGAAACGAGCCCTCGTACACTGGAACGCGCTCATCGATCGCCGGCAGGTGCAGCACCGCTGCCTCCGGGTACTCAGCGTCGTAGTGCGTCAGCCCGTTCGCTTCGTCCATGCTCCACGCGATTGGAATGTAGCCGTGAACTTCCGGGGCGTACACATGCATGCGGTCGTTGAGCTCGATGTCGAGGCCCAGTGCCAGCCGATTTCCCCCTCGCACGACTTCATCGCTCGCCCACGATGTGACCTTTAAGTGGGATGTGCGAGACGAATCGCGCGCTAAGGCGGATTCCGCACCCAACTGCCTAACGAGAACGCGTCCGGCCGTGAAGCGGTCTCGGTAGTTGTCCTCGTGAAACTTCTCTATCACCGTGCCGTCCGGACCGACCAGGAACTCTACCGGATGAGGGATGCCGTAGAACTGGTGCGACTCCGGCACTTCTTCATTGAGTACGCCGAATGTGCGTATGATTTCCGACTCCGGGTCGGACAACAGCGGGAAGCCGATACCGGCGCGCTCGGCAAAGTGCCGCAGTGCCTCGGTCCTGTCATTGCTGACGCCCGCGATCCTGAAACCGCGATCCTCAAAGGCGGCCCGTTTCCGCTCCAGCTGCACGAGCTGGCCCTTGCAGAATGGTCACCAGTCCGCGGAACGGAAGAAAAGGAGCACGAGGCCGCGCTCCCCAGCCAAGCTCGAAAAGTCCCGGGTAGCTCCCTCGTGGTCGACGGCCTTGATCGCTGGGATTGCCTCACCCACGGCTGGGCCGGGGATGTTCTCCGCCGCAATGGCTACTGTTCCGGCCATCGCCAAAGCTGTCGCCGCCACGACGGCCCGACCCTGCATGCGGCTGCGTTCCATACCAATTCAGTGTACGGCAGGGCGGGACTGACCGCCTTTGGGCCCTGACGCTCAATCACGATCAACGCGGATGGGTCAATGTGTGCGGAGGGGTGGGCGTGCATGGCGTCGTGCGCGCGCCAGAAACCCAAGCAGTGGCTGCCCGCGAGCGTTTTGCGGGCGTTTCTTGCTCGACGCTTGTTCAATCGAGCCGGATGAATTGCTCGCGTGGGGGCGGGGAAGTCCTCGGCGCCCAAGTGCTTGCCGCCAATTGTCTCAGCCAGACTTATCACTACGGCGGGCCAGATCGAACCCGACGGTGGTGTGGGTGCACCCACATTTCCGTGAAGGGGAGACTTCCGCGAGTGCGGAGCTCGCCATGTACTGCAACAGAGACACCGGTCTCGGGGCGGCGCACGCGCTTGCGCGGCGTCTGGCGGCTGCCGAGGCACATGCCCTCCGAGTCCGACGATCGAGGCCCTGGGCGGTAACAACGCCGCCGGGCAATTGCTCCTAGTGCAAGTCCCATATAATCGGTACATTCAGCTGTGAGTTGGTGTGGCTCGCGTTCGCGCGCCCAAACGCCTCCCGAATCCGGATAGGTATCGGGAATATGTGTGCCGGTTCCCGCCAGATGGGCTCGCAGCCAAGCGATCCGCAATGGCAACCCAAGTCATCGAGATCCCCGGCCACACGGCCGTTCCCACCGACCTGCTCACTGAGTACTACGAAAAGCTCCTGCAGTGCTACTACGTCGAGGAGCGCTCGAAGGTTTTCGTCAGGCAGGGCAAGGTTGCCTTCTACGCTTCCACCCGCGGGCACGATCAGGTTCAGGTCGGAGTGCCGATGCTGATGCGCCCTGGGCACGACTGGTTCTACACCTACTACCGGGAGAAGAGTGTCGCCGTGACGCTCGGCATGCCCTACAAGGACATCTTCTTGGGCCTGCTCAACCGCGACGGCGATCCCAATTCACAG
>JAJDWM010000729.1 GCA_022825595.1 Bryobacterales bacterium
AGGCTCTCCGGTGAAGCGAGCTGCAAGCAGCGTTGAGCAGGTCCTTGGATGAAGAGGATCGATTGGTCGGCTGGTCCAGGCTGCCAGTGGGTCAGCACGTCCAAATTGCTCGCGACGCTCGTCGCTAATCGTGTAGCCCAGGCATGGGGCCAGGTCATCCGGTGCTCGGCTGTGGGTGTGCGCGCAGATGCGACTCACTCTTGCGGCAGTATTCGCCAGCGACTCGCGACGAGGGCCATGGCGATGACCTCGGCTGCACGTGGGTAGCCGGGAGTGGCGACTAAAGGCCCTCGATTGGCCAGCATGCAGTCCGGGCGTCGCTTGGGCGGGGAGTCCATCGGAGTCCGCCGAGTTGCCTCCCAAATGGGTGACGACGCTCAGATATGAAACGATTGGAGCGACGGTTGCCTCGTCACCCACAAGCCATATGAAGATCACCAAAGTCGAGGGGCTGCTGATGTCCTGCCCCTTCGAAGAACCGATTCAGCTGCCGTTCCACGGGGGTTTGAGAACCATCCTGAAGCGAGACGCGATGCTTATCCGGGTCTCCACCGATGGGGGCATCACAGGATTCGCACCAGGCCCAGCTCATGTTCGCGCCGCCCGCGAGATTGAGGGGACGATCAGCGCGTTCCTAGAGGGCCGCGATCCCTCAACATGGCGCGACTTCGGCTTCCGCGCGCCCCTCGAGACTCAGAAGACCTACCACGCCGTCGAAGTGGCCGTTATCGACGCGGCTGCCAAGGCGCAGGGTGCCACTATGTCCGATCTCTTGGGCGGCCGGAAGCGCGACCGCATCAAGTGCTACGGCTCCGCAGGAATGTACATGAGTCCGGAAGGCTATGCGGCCGAGGCCGCCGCCGTCCAAGATCTGGGCTTTCCTGCGTACAAGCTGCGTCCCGCCGCAGGACCCGACGGAGATCTCCGCATCACAGAGAAGATTCGCCACGCGACCAGCCCAGAGTTCGGGGTCATGCTGGACTGCCACGGCTGGTGGCGGATGGGAGACCGCAGCTATTCCCTCGACACGATCCGCCAGCTCTGCACAGACCTTGAGCCACTCTCCCCCTACTGGGTGGAAGAGCCGCTCCCGCCGGACGACCACGCAGCCTATAGGGCCTTGCGCACCAGCCAGCCTCTGCCGCTGGCCTCAGGGGAGCACGAGCCGACCGAGGAGTCCTTTCGCGACCTGATCAGCTCCGGCTGCGTTGACTTCGTCCAGATGGACGTGTGCTGCCAAGGTGGGTTCGAAATGGCCCAGCGGGTATTCGCGGAGGCTCAGCGCAAGGGAATCCGTTTCGCATTCCACAGCTGGGGAACCCTGCTCGAGGTATACGCTGCCGCCCAACTCGGCGTCTGCTGGGACGAGACCGTAGTGGAGTGGCTCGAATACCCCTTGCACTCGAACGACGGCAAGCCCGGGATGTATGAGTTCCCTGTGGCAGACGAAATCCTAGTGGATCCCCCGCAAATCGAGGACGGGCACCTCGTCCTCCCCGAAAGTCCCGGAATCGGTGTCGAGGTGGACGAGTCCGTCGTGGACCGCTATCCCTTCATCCCGGGCCCGTGGTCGATTTTCCGGATCGACAGCCCATTGGAGACATTGGCTGTTGATGGGGACCACAGCGTGCCATGGGTCGACGCCGAAGGCGAGCGCGTGGACTCGTAGGCCGACCGCGTCAAGGAGAACGGTCGGCCCGAGTGGCAGCTTCTCAGCGGCTACCGGCGCCCCCGCGCCCGCGACCGTGCGCGGGACCGTGAGCGCTTGCGACGACGCTTGCGTGCGAGCGCCTGCTTCAGGCGCCTCTTCTCGCCCGGCTTGAGGTAATAGGAGTGTCGCTTGACATCCTTGATGATGTCTTCCTGCTGCACTTTGCGCTTGAAGCGTCGGAGTGCAACTTCAAGCGGCTCGTCTGTAATTACGTGAATCTCGGCCAACTGCCACACCCCCCTTCCGGGAAAGGCTAGCCCTTGCGGCCCGAAACGCTTGGCCCGTGCCGCTTGGATCCATCCTAACAGCGAGGTCGGGACCATGCGCGCTGCTTGGCATACTGACCTAAAGCGCCATGATCCGAATCACAGAACAGCAAGTCCGCGAGGCAGTGACCATGCCCGAGGCTATGGACCTCGTTGAGCGAGCGCTGCGGCGCCACGGGACTGGCCGCGCAGTGAACCATCCCCGACGGCGGGTGGTGATGGAGACGCACACTCTCCTGCACTACATGGCCGGCGGGGATAACGATGCGGGGCTCGTCGGCATCAAGGTCTATGCCTCCAACCCGGCCGTCGGCGCACCGGACTTCGCCGTCTTGCTGTTCGATTCCCGAAATGCCAGATTGCTGGCCAGCATCGAGGCGAATGCTCTCGGACAGATCCGCACAGGCGCTGCCAGCGGCGTCGCGACGCGGCATCTCGCCCTGCCGGGCGCCAGCCGCTTGGCGCTTTTCGGCAGTGGCTTCCAAGCAGAGACACAGCTTGAAGCAGTGCACTGTGCCCGTCCGCTGAGCTCCGTTCGGGTGTACAGCCGTCGCGCGGAGCGCCGGTCCCGCTTCGCAGAGCGAATGCGGGAACGGCTCGGTATCCCGATCAAGGCCGTAGATTCGCCGGAGCGATGTCTGGACGGCGCCGACATCGTCGTGACGATCACCAGTGCCAAGTCCCCAGTCTTCCCGGGACGGCTGCTGCGCCCCGGCGTGCACATCAACGCCGCCGGGAGCAATCACGTCATGCGCCGCGAGATCGACGGGGACGCTGTCGCCATGGCCACGCTCGTGGCCGTGGACTCCCTTGAGCAGGCCCGCATGGAAGCAGGAGACCTGACCCAGGCCGCCGAAGAGGGGCGCTTCGACTGGAGCGAGGCCTGCGAACTGAGCGCAATCTTAGTGGGCCAGGCGCCCGGCCGCAACTCGGACGACCAGATCACCCTCTTCGAGTCTCAAGGCCTTGCCATCGAGGACATTGCGCTGGCCGAGATTATCTACAGCCGGTACGCACCGCGACCATCATGATCGGCATGCGCGTG
>JAJDWM010000227.1 GCA_022825595.1 Bryobacterales bacterium
GCAGCTCCGCAAGCTGATCAAGAACCGGTCGCGTCGAACGAGTCGCTCACGCGTCGCTGCCACCCTTCCAACCTTTTCCGAAGCCCCGCAATCGTGGGCCGAGATGTCTCTAGGTAGTAGAGGTTGCTCATCTCGAGCGGATCCCTCCGGCGGTTGAACAGCATGCAGTTGTCGCGGTCGTAGAGCGCCAGTTTCCAACCGTCCGGAGTGATCACCGTCCTCCCGTCACCGCCGTCGGACATTCCGAACCATTCGATGAAGACGTGGTCCTCACGAGGTGGCTCGCCCCGGCACAGGGCGAGCAGGCTCTCGCCGGGGAGTTCGCCCGAATCAGGACGTCCGAGCGCCTCTAGAAGCGTTGGGACGACCGAAACGTTGCTCACCGGCTGGCTGACGTGCACGCCGCCGGAGTGCATGAAGGGCACACGCAGCAGGAGCGGCACTCGGACCGACTCCTCGTACATGACAAACTTCGCCAGTAGGGTGTGGGCGCCCATCATCTCGCCATGGTCGGCTGTCAGGACTACGACGGTGTTGTCCGCCTGGCCCGAAGCCTCCAAGGCCCACAGAATTTCGCCGATCGCCATGTCCACCTGGGCACATAGCCCCGCGTAGTTCCGGTTCAGCCGCTGGATCACCGCGGGATCTTCGATGGCATACCCCTTGCTGCGGCTGGATGCGCGTGATTTCTCGTAGATGCGGGGCTCTCGCTCGACCGGAAGGCCCGGGAAGTTCGGTGGAGACGGCGCCTCCTCCGCGCTGTGGAGGTCGTTCAGCGGGCCTTCGTACGGGCGGTGAGGCTCCAAGAAGGACACGTGAAGGATCCAGGGCTCGCTGCGGTGGCGGAGGACGAATTCCGCCGCCTTGTTGGCCAGGAACGCCGGCTTGCATAGCTCAAGGGGCATCTGCGTTGCAAACAGCCGGCTGAACGTGCCGTCGTCGTCGGGCTCATAACCCGCCCGCGTCAAGAAGTGGTGGTAGTCACTGCGCCGCGCCCGGTCCCGGCCCGGTGAAAAGTGCTCGTTGTATCCGTCCTCGACGCTCGCCCACTCCTCAAATCCGCGCTGCGCGAAGTGCTCGTCTCCGAGATGCCACTTGCCGAAGAATCCAGTGCGGTAGTCGGCATCGCCAAGCCGTTCCGGAAGCGTCGGCACCGAAGGAGGCAGGGGAATATTGTTGTCGACACAGCCGTGCTGGTGCGGCCACAGGCCCGTCATCAAAGTTGCACGGCTGGGAGTGCACAGGGGCTGGCTGACGTAGCAGCGGTCGAAAACCACGCTCTCCGCTGCCAGCCGGTTCATCGCGGGGACGCGGAAGCGATGGTTGCCATAGGCGGCCATCGTGTCGAAACGGTGCTGGTCCGTCTGAAGGAAGAGGAGGTTCGGCTTGTCACCCGGACGCCGCCGCTTGCCTGGCAGTACCTGGGGCAGGGCACCGCCGCCTCCCAAGAGCCACAGCAGTCGCCTTCTGTCCAGAATGGCCCGAGCCGTCGTGTCAGTCCCGCTGTGCCTCTTCACTGCCATGGCGGCCCGTCCACGAGCCGCCCCATCAGTGTAGGCCGCGGTCTCCGCCCGCCGTGCCGTGTTTCGCCGGCGCTTGACCCTGAACGGCTCGGATCCGAGGCGGCGTCGTGCCCTTCGAGGCCGGTCGGCCGATCGGTTGCAGCGTGTCGGCGCTATCGTGTTGAGCGATGCATCCGGGGGGCGCGTGAAATCAGGTACAGCGACAGTCGCGAGGTCTGTGGCGCTCTGGGTGGCGCTGGCTGTGATGGCGTGCTGTTCGTCAGAGCCGGAAGCCGCCTTCACGGGCTTTGCCCCGCCAGAAGCCTACAAGGAGGGAGATCTGTTCCCCTACTACGGCAGCGAAAACCCCTGGGACCTCCGATTCTTCACAGAACATATCGAGACCCTCCCACAGCGGCGCGGCCAACGCCAGATGCTGGACCTCGTGAGGGGCAAGGCTCAAGAGGCGGCCGACTACGCGAGCAAGCTGCTGCTCGCGCAGCCAGATGACCTGGAGTCGCTGTTCAATCTCTCGGCGGCCAAGGCTCAGCTCGGACAGCTAGAACAGGCGGCAGACGCCATGCGGCGTGCGCTGAGGGGCGGCATGCCGATCGAGCGGTTCGTCGCCGGCCCGAGGGGAATCCTCAGGCCCCTGGTGGAATCGGACGCCTTCGCGGAAGAACTGGCCCGCCGCCGGGTCAGCCTGATCCACGGCCCAATGGTTGGTGCCGTGACGGCCGACAGCGCCCGGTTCTGGGTGCGCACAGCTGGCGAGAGCGATGTCCGCGTGACCGTCGGAGACAAGCATTCGGGATTGGCCCAGAGCCGGGCCGCCAATGACTACACCGCAGTCGCCGAGGTGACAGGGCTTCAGCCAGCCACGGAGTATCGCTACGTGGTGTCAGTCGACGGTGTCATCGCCTCCGAGCCGGCGAACCCTTCGTTCCGCACCTACCCCGAGACGGGCACCCAGGCCCGCTTTTCTGTGGGCTTTGGCGGAGGGGCGGGGTACGTCCCGGACCACGAGCGAATGTGGGACACGATCCGTGGGCGCAGCCCTCTCGCGTTCCTCTTCCTCGGTGACAACGTCTACGTGGACCTTCCGGAAATGCCGAACGCGTTGCACCGCTACACCTATTACCGCCGACAGTCGCGTCCGGAATTTCGGCGCTTGACGGCCTCGACGGCCGTCTACGCCATCTGGGACGATCACGACAGCGCCACCGACGACGTGTGGCTCGGGCCGCTGCCGGACAGCCCTCCTTGGAAGCTCCCGCTCTTCCGACAGTTTCAGGAGAACTGGAACAATCCGCCGCATGGGTCCGGGGCGCGACCGGGGGGATGGTTCAGCTTCGTTATTGCCGACGTGGAGTTCTTCCTGCTCGATTGCCGGCTCTACAGGACGAATCCCTACGTCGAGCCCAAGACAATGCTGGGCCCGGAGCAAAAGCGGTGGCTCTTGGAGAGCTTGGAGCGCTCTGAGAGCACCTTCAAGGTGCTGGCGTCGTCCGTGCCCTGGTCCTTCGAGGCCAAGGGTGACGCCGTCGATACTTGGAACGGATTCCGAAGGGAACGCACGGAGATCTTTGACTTCCTGGCCGCGAAGCGGATCGAGGGCGTGATCCTGGTTTCGGCCGACCGGCATCGCTCGGATGCTTGGAGGATCCCTCGCCACAACGGTTACGCGCTCTACGAGTTCGAAAGCTCGCGGTTGACGAACGACGCTGTGCATGAGCTCATGCCCGGCGCTCTGTTCGGCTACAACGAGAAACAGTCATTCGGCCTTCTGACCTTCGACACGGCCCGTTCCGAGCCCACGGTCACGTTTGAGATTGTGAGCATTGACGACGAAATCCACGGCGCGCTCACCTTGAAGCGCAGCGACCTTGCGCACGCCGCCGCGAACTGAGGCCTCGCACGCTCCGATCGCCCTCGGCCCTCCCATCGGGTCCGCGTAGGGTGATTGGCCGAAGCACAAGGGATCAGGGAAGACATTCTCGGCGCGCTCGCATGAAGCCCCGCACTAGCGGTCCCCAGACAGGGGCCGCTCGCCAAGGCAACCCGTACGCGCCTCTTAGGCAACCGCCCCGACGGGAACTACAGCGGTTGGGGGAATCGCTCCCGTCGCAGCGATCTGGAAATATCGGATCTCTCCCGCCAGAACTGGGCACTGCCCGCGACCGCGGACTGTGCCAGATGCAATCTCCACGAGCCCGGCAACGTCCGGGACCGGCTTCTGCACGAACCATCTGGCTGCCATGCTGGGAGAATCCGTGCGGCCAGCGCCGCCGGATTCTCGCCGGAAACTGCAGTTCCGCAAAGGAGCGGACATCTCGCTCGTCCGGGCCGCTGGGCAAGCCGCCAACGGTGGGATCCAGACCGAGCTGAGTTGAGCGCGGGCGGCGGGCGTCACCTGACACTCAGCACTGCTCATGCTGGGTGACCGCGACCGGAACTGGGCGGCTATCGGCCGCCCTAATATCAGCGGGGGCGCATCCTCTGCAAATGCTGCCGTTTTCTTGGCCCCCGGAGCTGTTTTCGCCACCAAAAGGCCGCGCGGGCCGATACAATCCAACCGCGGACTCGGCACACGGATCCAAGCGAGTCGGCTGGCCTTCACTTTATCCGAACGGGCCGAGGCGCCAGCGATCAGGAGGGTCCACGTGAAGAGCATCACATCCTATCCCCTGTCCCTACTCTGCTGGGGACTCTTGGTGGTCGGAGTGGCTTCGGCCCAAAGAACGACCGCCACCATCTACGGTGTCGCACGGGACGCATCCGGGGCAGTTGTCCCCGGAGTGACCGTCGAACTCGTCAACGAGGAAACCGGGGCGAGAATTCAGGCTGCGTCCGACGACCGGGGCGATTTCTCGGTGACATTCATCCCCATCGGCCGCTACACGCTGACAGCGGAGGCCTCCGGTTTCAAGCCTCTTCGGCAGACAGGATTGGACCTGACATCCGGACAACAGATCCGCTACCCGGTCACTCTCGAAGTCGGCGAGGTCACCGAACAGATCGAGGTCGTGGCCGGCACCCCGCTCCTGCAGAGCGCTTCCGTGGAGATGAGCGGGCGGCTGGACAACGCTCAAATCGTGGAGTTGCCCACCGCGCGGCGCGACTTCACTCAATTGCTGGAGCTTCAGCCGGGTGTTGTCCGGACGAGCACGGAGCTGCTGACGATCAACGGACTAGCGTCGAATGGCATCTCGGTCACGGTGGACGGCGTGGATGCTGCCGGGGACACAGAGGTCCCCTCGCTCTCGATGTTCCAGGGCCGCAATTACATCAATGTCATCAGCCGCGAGGCAATAGAGGAAGTCAACGTATCCAAGGGCGTCATTTCCGCCGAGGTCGGTCGTACCTTCAGCGGGAATGTGAACGTGATCACGAAGAGCGGCACGAACGAGCTACACGGCTCCCTGTTCGAGTTCCTCCAGAACGACGTCTTGAACGCCCGGTACGCCCTCCTAGGCCCCAGCGCGGGAAAACCTCCCGTTCGGTTCAACCAGTTCGGCGGCTCGCTGGGCGGGCCCATATCAAAGAACAAGGCCTTCTTCTTCGCCGCGTTCGAGGGCTACCGCCAGAGCAACTTCACCGTAATTAACGATGACGTGCCCACGCCGGAGTTCAAGGCTCGGGCCGTGGCCGCCCTGCCCGATTACAAGGTGCCGCTAGACCAGTACCCTGCACCCACCGAGCCGTATGCGCCGGGTGCCGCCAGCGCCCTCTTCCGCGGGGCGGTCGCTGACATTGCACGCGACAACCACTTCGTCACGCGCGGCGACGTGTATTTCAGCGACATGGACCGCCTCTCCGTCCGTTACACCCGCGGCCGGCCGTACCGGTCGATCCCCCGTTCCCTGATCAGCAATCAGCGCGTGTACGACTACAGGACCGACTCCGCGAACGCCACGTGGTCGCACACGGCCACGACCTGGACGAGCGAGACCCGCTTCGGCTTCAACACCAACGCCTCGCAGCGCTTGGACGAGCTCTACACAGCGGGCGTTCCGTCAGTGGAACTGCGGAGACACTTCGGCTATGGCTCCGAGTTGCAGCAACTGGAAGGCCACAGCTACAGCATCGACGAAATCGTCGCCAAGACGACCGGCCGGCACACGATCAAGTTCGGCGCGATCTACATGGTTCGCGCACCGGGGCGCTTCAACGAGGAAGTCCCGGAATTCCGGTTCGGGAGCGAAGAAGACATGCTCGCCAACATTCCCAGCCGAGTCCGCTTCACGTTTGGCGTGCCGAAGTTTGACGCCCGCACGTGGAACGTCGGAGCCTTCCTGCAGGATGACTTCAGAATCCGCCCGAACCTAATGCTGAACCTCGGAGTTCGGTACGAGTACTACTCGGTCTTCAAGGACGACCAAGGGAGGATCGTCAATCCCGGCAGCTTGAGCAACGCGCTCGCGTCGCCGACCATCTTTCGCGCTCCCGACTTGATCTACAACGCTGACCGAAACAACTTCCTGCCGCGCGTGGGGCTGGTCTGGAGTCCCGATGAGAGGACGGCCGTCCGAAGCGGGCTGGCGGTCACGGTGGGGCCTCAGAGCCTGCGCCACTTCTACACGATGGTGCGCTACGCTCCCCAGATCGGGTTCCGGACGCAATTCAGCGGCAGCCTCCTGGACTCGCTGAACCTGAAGTACCCGATGACCAATCCGCAGGGCATCGACTTCGTGTTGGGGCTGAACCTGCCCAGCGCTTACGAGATCTTCGACGCCACCAACCCCAACCCGTACACCGTGCAGTGGACCTTTGACATCCAACGGCAGCTCTCGCAGACGACGGTGTTCCAAGTCGGGTACGTCGGGACGCGGGGCATGAAGATCAACCTGTCCCACCGCTACAACCAGCCCGACCGAGTGACGGGAGATCATCCCGTGCCAGGCGTGCTGGAGTCGCTGTGGCGGAACGCCTCCGACAGCAGCACTTACCACGGCCTCCAGACGGCCCTCCGACAGCGGTTCGCCAAAGACGTCACGTTCAACCTCAACTACACATGGAGCAAGACCATGGCGGTCGCAGCGGGCGACTATTGGGGTGGCAACGACCCCGAGGTGCAGGACGAGTCCAACTGGGCAGCTGACTGGGGCCCGATACCGTCCGACCGGGCGCACCGTTTCAGCATGGACCTGATCTACAACGCTCCGTTCGCCCGTTGGGCGCGCGCTCAGGGCGGCTTGCGACACCTCCTCGGCGGCTGGCAGGTGTCAGGGGTCTGGAAGGCCACCACCGGCTCTGCCCTGACCCTAGTCCAAGACTCGAACTTCGACGCCGATCGGCCGGATTATGTCGGGGGCGACCCGTACGACCGGGGCGGGAACAAGTTCCAGTACCTGAATCCGTCGGCGTTCGCGGAGGTCCCCGAGGGCGGGGCAGGCGCCTTGGTGCGACCCGGCAACATCGGCAAGGGCGCCCTGCGCGGACCGGGATTCTGGAACATCGATTTCTCTCTCTCGAAGGCAATCGAGATCTACGAGCGCTATGACCTCCGGTTCCGAGCCGAACTGTTCAACGCCTTGAACCATCCGAATCTCGGCAACCCGCGTCTCGACATCACGAGAGGCAACTTCGGCAGGGTCGATTCCGTCTCGGGTGCTCGGGTCATCCAGATGTCCCTGCGCCTCGGCTTCTGATTCCAAGCAGCGGGGAAGCCCAATCGGCGGCCGCTGCGCTCCCGTCGCTTTGGAGACCGACGGGAGCCTCTAGCGGGGCCAAGCAAGCATCCTGCAGCGATGTGAGCTGGCATGGATCCTAACGATCCGGTGGAACCAAGGGGCAGCCCTGAGACCACCACGAACTGGTGTGCTCCGACTCCCCGTCCGCTTCCCCGCGACGAGCCAACAGGCCGGTCGTCACCCACTTTCGATGCCCCTTGAGCAGCAGGCCGCGCTGTCCCTCACCGGTGACACGCAATCCAGTCTCCAATCCCCCCTCTTGGTGAGGTGCGGCGCTCGACATCCCCAGGCCCGGGCAATGTCACCTGCGATCCCGGGAGGGAGTCGCGCCCGAACCTGGCGGCAGGAGAGCGAGTCGCGTGCGGGAGAACTTGACCCGTCTTCGTCAGCTGACGTCGGCTCGAACATCTGAATGAACTTGCGCCCAGAGGGCGGTCCGGTGTTCAATGTGCTG
>JAJDWM010000023.1 GCA_022825595.1 Bryobacterales bacterium
GGCAGCCGAGCCGGCGCTCATGGAGCAGGTGGCGGCGGCCAGGGCCGAGGGCTTTCGGGCGTTCTCCGTGCCGCTGTCCGTACCCCTCGATGTTCCCACGCGCGGGAGGGCCTTCTTCGCGAGCACTGAGGCCATGCTCACCCGGCTTAGAGAAGGTGGGGCCGATGACATTGTGCTCGACTGCAGCGGACAGGCCACGGCCGCTGAGGCGGCTGGCTTGGCGGTGCGTCTGGAGCGCTTCCACCTGATGTGGATCGATGAGCCGACCTCAGAGATCAGCGACGAGGCGCTCCGCAAGATTTCGCACGAGAGCGTGACTCCGGTGGGCTGGGGGCGACACTTGCTGTCTGGAGACCGGTTTCAGGACCTTCTGAGGTTGCAGGTGGTCGATGTGGTCCGGCCTGACTTGGGCCTGCACGGGATCAGCGGCACTAGGAAGATCGCCGCCCTCGCGGAGGCCTACTACACGGCGGTCGCGCCCTTTCATCGCGGCGGCCCAATCGGCACTGCGGCGGCCCTGCAAGTGGCGGCCTCCGTGCCGAACTTTGTGGTTCAGGAGATTGCCTACGCGGCGGACGACGCCGAAGGGCAGATGGACGAGGCGATCTTTGGCGGTTCGCAGCCTCGAGTGGCAGATGGGTTCTTCGAGCTCCCGTCGGGCCCCGGGCTGGGCATCGAAGTTGACGAGAACGCCCTGAGGGAGTACGCCGCATGAACAGAAGGCAGTTCATGGGTGGCACCGTCGTTGCGGGGGCCGTGCCGGCAGCGGCCTCTGCGGCCCGGGCCGTCCGGCCGGGGCTGGGATGCGGATGCTCCCCGGTTGCCGCGTCGGCGCTAGCCGCCGCCCCAGGTCGCATCCGGATCACCGGAGCGAAGACGTTCGGGGTCACCTGGGAGGACGATTCCGACCGGCCCTATGTCTTCATCAAGCTCGAGACCGACCAAGGCGTTGTTGGCTGGGGCGAGGCCACGCTCGAAGGCAAGGCCGGTGCGGTCCTGCAGACATTGGACGACCTCAAGGAGTTCTACATCGGGCAGGATCCGATGCGCGCCGAGCACATTTGGCAAAGCATGTACATCCATGCGTTCTACCGTGCAGGCCCCATTCTCGGATCGGCGATCGCCGGTATCGACCAAGCGCTCTGGGACATCCGCGGCAAGGTGCTCGGCCAGCCCGTCTACCGGCTGCTCGGCGGTCCTGTCGACCCGCGCGGCGTGCGCGGGTACTACCATGCGCGGGCCAGCACGCCTGAGGAGCTGGCGGCCTTGCGCGAGTCCGCTGAAGACCTAGGCATTACCGCATTCAAGAGCGGCATCCCGGGCTACTACGAGTGGATAGAGACGAATGCCCGGATCAATGACGCGGTGGGTCGTATCCAGATGCTTCGGGAGGGTCTGGGCGACAGCATTGATATTGGCGTGGATTTTCACGCCAAGACGAGCCCGACGGTAGCCTCGATCATCTGCAAGGAGATCGAGCCGCTGCACCTAATGTTCGTTGAGGAGCCGTGCCCGCCGGAGAACTACAAGGCAATGGCTCGAATCGCCCAGAGAACCACTACGCCGATCGCCACTGGCGAGCGCCTCGTCGCACACTACTCGACGCAACAGCTGCTGGAAGACGGAACCGTGGACATCCTGCAGTGCGACATCAATCATGTGGGTGGAATCACAGCCCTGTGGAAGGTGGGCGCGATGGCGGAGGCGTCGGGCTGCTACATGGCGCCGCACGCCTGCGAAGGGCCCATAGGCGGCATCGCGACACTGCACGTTGACGCTGCCATGCCAAACTTCCTTGTCCAGGAGATTTGCTCGGGGGTGGAACCGACATTCAAAGAGCGGCTATGGGAAGACTGGCTGGGCTTTCCCGCAATGCGCATGGTCGACGGCTACTTTCCTCTGCCGGACAAGCCCGGCCTTGGATTTGACGTGGACGAGGCCGCACTGGCAAGGCATCCCTTTCAGGGAACAATCCCGATGAGCCGCGTGTGGCACGAGGACGGGAGCGTCGCGGCGTGGTGACAGTTGCGTCTTCTTGAACCGCTACTGCCTGCGACAGGCGTCCTCGGCGCGGTCGTAGACTTCACGAGCCGTCGCGCGCTCGGATGCTCGACTCTCGGGGGCCTTCCGCGTCCAGCAATGGTCTTCGAGCACCAGCATTGCAAGGCATGCGGTGTCGAACGTTGCCCACCGAACGTTCTCAGCGGGTGGCAGAAGCGACGCGGTTGAGCCGAACCGCGTCAGGCCAAGCCGGAGGTGCCTCCGGTCGGTGTTCGCGGATTTGCACCTCGTTCTTGGTCCGGTTCGACACGTGGGTTCGGGTTGTTGAATGGCGTCGTGTTGGCGAATTCTGGCGAGTCAGGCCGGAAAGTGAGGCGGCTCCTCTCCCACCCGCAATCCGGGTAGCCGCCAGAAGAAAGAGAGGTCCCAGTTGAACAGGCCCGGTTCGTCAAGGATCTCCCGCGTGGCGTTGCCCAGCGTATCCTGCCTCGGAATCGCGAAGACTCTGTAGTCTGTCTCCACACGGGTCGGCAATCTCGCGAATACGTTTGGGCGTGGCCACGACATCGGCGCGCTGGTAGGTCCTACCCGCATTCAGCGTGGAGACGGGCGAGGTGATGGTGAACGGCTCGCCGCTCATGAAGCTGACGATTCCCTGCGACTCCCAATGACCAAGTAGCAAGCGCCCGAGACCGCTCTTCAGGAAGGGGTTGTTCTTCTCCAAGGGAATCTCGAAGGAGCAGTTGCCTCACTCCCGGGACAGGGTCATGGCCTCACCGCATCGTTTCGAGCGCTGCCCATCGTAGGGCCGAAGGCGCATCCGCTACAATCACTCGCCGACCAGCGGCCGTCACCGCTGCCCAGGTCAATACTGAGATCGATATGGAGACACACACGTTCGGCATGCGCCTACCGCGGGACGCGGCTTTCAAGCGCTTTGTCCACAACGCTGACTTCATCCGGCACTTGCTCCGCGCCCACCCCCTGCCCGACCTCGACGAGGGGCAGATCGTGGAGATGCAGCCGGCCAGCGCCAACATCGTCGGCCCGGACCTCACCCAACGGCTCACCGATGTTGCCTGGCGATTGATCCTGCGAGACGGCAGGCTGGTCTGGCTGCTGCTGGAGTGCCAAGCCGAGCCGGACCCCACAATGCCGTTCCGCATGCTCCAAGCTGTGGCGACGATGTGCTTCAACCTGAGCC
>JAJDWM010000160.1 GCA_022825595.1 Bryobacterales bacterium
CCGGATGCGGGAAGAGGGGCGTCGGTCTGGCATGGTGGCGATGCTGCTGCAAACAGCAAGGCTGCGCTTCGGTGGCGGCTCTGCGGAGCGCTTGGCCAGCCTGCTCGAGGGAATCTCCGACACCGACCGCCTGAGGGACATTGGCGAGTGGGTCGTGGTTTGCGAGAGTGGCGAGGCGCTGCTCGCACCGCTGCGTGGGGCTTGAGGCCGGTCCCGCGTGCAACAGAGGAGGCGCGCTAAGCCAGGTACGGCACCTCGATCCGGTCGCGCGGGGCGACGCGACGGGGCCGCTGCGCTGGACGTGTCGCAGTGCCGGGCGGCTGGCCACAGCCTTGCGCGCCGAGGGTCACGCAGTGAGCGGGCGCAGCGTGAACCGCTTGCTGCACGGGCTGGGGTACAGCTTGCAGTCGAACCGGAAGATGCTGGAAGGGCGGCAGCATCCGGACCGGGATGCGCAGTTCCAGCAAATCCATGATCGGGTCCGGGAATTCCAGAGCAAGGGCCAGCCGGTGGTCTCGGTGGACACGAAGAAGAAAGAGTTGGTGGGCCAGTGCCTCAACGGGGGCGCGAATGGCACCCGAATGGTCAGCCGGAAGCGGTCAAAGTGCATGACTTCCCCGACAAGCAGCTGGGCAAGGCGATTCCATACGGGGTGTACGCTCTCACGGCCAACGCCGACTGGGTCAGCGTCGGCGTGGACCATGACACGTCCGAATTCGCGGTGGAAGCGCTGCGGCGCTGGTGGCGGAAGATGGGCCGCCGGGCCTATCTGGGCGCCGGGCAGCTGCTGATCACCTGCGACGGGGGAGGGGCCAACAGCAGTCGCGGCCGGTTGTGGAAGGTCGAGCTGCAAGGCTTGGCCGACGAGCTCGGATTGCAAATCTCCATGATCCGGCACATCACGGCGAACCATCCGGAAGTGTTGGGTGGCCCTTGTGCGGACAGGCCCAAGTCGAGGAGGAGGGCACGGGCTCCTGACTGGTAATGGCCTGTTAGCACCCGGGGGCGGCGGGCTTGGCTCTATCGTCCGGCTCGTACAGCGTGCCGCCACGGTCCTGCACCCACTGCCGGATGCGATCGCCGGACAGCACGCCTCCGGGCGTGGGGCACGGGGCAATCGCCGCCCACTTGAACTCCCGGTGGTGCGCGAAGACCTTTGCATGCTCGCCGATCGTGCTTGCCCCTCCGATCTCGGCCAGGTGACCAACCTTCACGTTGTTCCCGACACGCACACCATCCCCGATCGTGACGCCCTCCCCGATCACGCTCGACTCTCCAATGTGCGCCTCGGATAGGATTACCGCATCGGCCCCGATCTCGCAGTCTGCGGGGACCACCGCGTCCGGATCCACGAACGACCTCTTGGAGATGCCCATGCGCCGATGCTAGCCCGGGGGTGTCATTTCGCGGCGCCGGCGCCAGTCCGACGTCTGGTGCACAATCAGGGCATGCGCCACGAGTTTGGCCTAGCGTCGTACAGCCGGACGATCGCCAACCCTGGCTACGGCGACAGCGTCCGCTACGCGGCGCTTATGCACCAGCTCCCGCGGCAGTTTCACAGCCTGGCCCCGGCGGAACAGGCCGCCACCCTGGCCGAAGTCCCGCCTTTGACCGGCACGAAGTGGGACGCTCTGCTCGCGGCGGTTGTCGAGCACATCGCGCGGCTGCACGCCCACCCGGTGCCGGAGTGGTGCAATGAGCCGGAACGCTTCCTCGACATCCCATGGGTGATCCCGACCAACCCGATCGCCGCCCGGGACGCCGTCCTGCACGCGCCCGGAGCGTTCATTCGCCACGGTACTCTCCCCGACCCGTCCGACCTCGACGCCCGGGGCGGGGAGACGCGGGAGTGGATCCCGGGCTGTCCCCAGTGGGTGATCCCGGAAAACGAGCCGGACGAGGGCCGCGCCTGAACGACGGCGGCATGCCTGGACCCCGCACCCCCGGCCAGCCGCTCGACCGCGCAACCCTCGAGCGTGCCTTCTCGTCGTTGGCGAGGCACTTGGCAGGCCGCGGCGTGAGGGCGCATATCTACTTAGCGGGCAGCGCGCCGCTCGTGCTGGCGCACCGCCGCAGCGAAACGACCCTAGACGTCGACGCGCTGGAGATCGACCCCCGCGGCCCGGTTTTGGAGTCAGCCCGCGAGGTGGCCCGCGAGCAGGGCCTTCCGGACGACTGGCTGAACGACCAGATCCGCTTCGTGCCGATTCTTCCGGCCCGCCAGGACCCGCGGGCAGAAGTGCTGTTCGACTCCGAATCCCTGGTGGTGACGGGCGCCTCACCCGCACATATTCTGGCCATGAAGGTGCGCGCCGCCCGCCCCGGCGACCTGGAGGACGTTAAGCTGCTGGCCCGCGAACTCGGCATCACGAGAATGGCGGAAGTGCGGGAAGTCCACGGCGCGGTATACCCGTACGACGACATTCCGTGGCGGGCGGCCGAGAGAGTCGCCAGATGTCTCGCCGAGCTGCGCGAAGAACGGAGTGAGCGCGCGTCCCCTCGCCGGCGGCCGCCCCGAGAGGCTGGCCGCGAACGCTGAGCGGCGCTTGCCCGGTGCCGACGGATCGCCACAACGCTAGGAGGGGGCGCGTACCGCGGCACTACCGGGCGAGGCCTTCCATCCGGGCCTTGCGCTCGCTTCTTGAAGTGGGCTCTGGAGTAGTGGACGGTTGAGGGCGCGGCCGCCGCAGTACCTCCGGAGCGCGACGATCCTGCACCTGACGCTCTACACAGGCGGGCGTGCCTGGTCGATCGCGAGCGTTGACGCGGAGTCCACGGCGGCGAACGAGCCCTTCTGGCACTGTGTGTCCCGTCTCTGCCAGTTGCTTGACTTGCGGCGCTTGCCGGACCCCGGCGGGAATGAGAATCTCGCCGTGCTGCTAACGAGGCTGCAGCGGTGCGAGGATCCGCAAACGCTGCGCCGGACGGCCCCGCCCCTAGGCGAATGGGCATCCGATCCGGCGCACGCGGAACTGGCCAGCGCTTTCTCGGCATGGATCACCTATGTGATGTTGCCGGACATGGGGATTATGGATGTGCCGGTGAGCGGCAATCTGGAGGAAGTGCTTGAGATGCTGGAACAAGAGCCGCGCACATGGGCCGGATGCGGGAAGAGGGGCGTCGGTCTGGCATGGTGGCGATGCTGCTGCAAACAGCAAGGCTGCGCTTCGGTGGTGGCTGTGCGGAGCGCTTGGCCAGCCTGCTCGAGGGAATCTCCGACACCGACCGCCTGCGGGACATTGGCGAGTGGGTCGTGGTTTGCGAGAGTGGCGAGGCGCCGCTCGCACGGCTTCGTGGGGCTTGAGGACGCTCCCGCGTGCAACGAGGAGGCGCGCTAAACCGGGACAAGGCGATAGAGGATCGATTCCGTCGCCGTGCACCCGCTGGCCGCCAAGAAGCGGTTTGCGGCAAGCCGAGGCTCCAGACGACGCTACGTGGGCAGGCAAGCTTGAAAGCTCGCCCATCCTCCGGCTAGCTGGCCTGCCCTTGCGCCCAGTGCGGAACGGGGCATCAGTGGACAAGGAGTCCGTCTCGGGCAACCATCCGGCCCAACGGCGCACTCCGCATTCGCAGAGAGTCGCCGACCGGCTCCATTCCGGCACGCTCCCAGCAGCCGATACACCACAGCAGCGACGACATGACGGCAGAGATCCCAGGTCGCGACAGTTCCACACGTACGATTCAACGGCAGTGAATCAAGTCCGTCAGAGCGACTGCCGCACCGGTTCGAGACTGCCAAGTCTGGTATAATTCGGTTCAGCCCAAGCAGAATAAGGATTGGATTGAGGAAGGAGGCCTGAAGCGAGCATGCAACTCGACACTCAGGCAAAGCGAGAACTGGTCAAGACTTATGGGACGCACGCAAAGGACGTGGGCTCCTCACAAGTCCAGATCGCAGCTCTGACGCATCGCATTTTGCATCTCACCGAACATCTCAAGGAGCACCGCAAGGACTTTTCCTCCCGGCGTGGCCTGCACAAGATGGTCAGCCGCCGGAGGCGCTTGCTCAAGTATCTGAGCAGGAAGCATCCCAGCGAATACGTGAGAGTCGTGGAGTCCTTGGGACTGCGCGGTTAGCGCCAACCCGCAGCGTCGGCCAGCACGGCCGCAGATAGGTCGGTAGATTCGCCGGTCCGTATCAGGCTATTGGCGGCGGCGGGTGCCAAGAACCCACACGACCACTCCCGGCAGCCTTGGCGGGCTGCACCAGCCCTTCTGCTTTCGAGGCCAGTGAACAGTGGCCGCCGAGTCGGCGTCCACAGCAGGAGGAAAACCTAACAGATGAAACACACAGTAGAGTTCGAGCTTGGCGGCAGAACCGTCTCGCTCGAGACGGGCCGCCTAGCGAGACAGGCGGGCGGATCGGTTGTCGTGCGCTGCGACAACACCGTAGTTCTGGTCGCGGCCACTTCGGCCGCCGACCCTAGGGAGGACATCGACTTCTTCCCATTGACGGTCGAGTACCGAGAGTACACGTACTCCGCGGGACGGTTCCCGGGCGGCTATATCAAGCGCGAGGCCCGACCGACCGAGAAGGAGGTCATCACCTGTCGGCTGATCGACCGGCCCCTGCGGCCACTCTTCCCGGACGGGTACCGCAACGACACACAAGTGGTGGGCTTCGTCATGTCCGCCGATCCAAACCACGACCCAAGCGTCTACGCGATGCTGGGGGCATCCGCGGCAGTCGCGGTCTCGGACATCCCCGTCGTTAACACCACAGGCTCGGTTCGCGTAGCGCGCCTCGCCTCGGGCGAATGGGCACTGAACCCAACCTACGAAGAGCTGTCGGATGCAGACGTGAACCTGACCGTAGCGGCCGCCAAGGAGGGCATCGTGATGGTCGAGGCCGACGGGAACGAGGCCGAAGAGAGCGCCATGCTTGAAGCCATCAGCAGGGGGCACGAGGCGTGCAAGCTGATGATCGGCGCCATCGAGGAACTGGCCGCCAAGGCCGGAAAGCCGAAGCGGTCCGTGCCTGAGCCCGTGGTCGATCACGCCCTGCGTGCCGAAATCGAGGCCAAGTGGGGCGAGAGGGCAGAGGAAGCTCTGGACACGAGTAACAAGGACAAGCTCGCCAGCTACGCAGAGTTCGGCGCGATCAAGAAGGAGATCTTCGCAGCGTACGAAGAAGACGATGAAAAGCGGAAGCAGGCCAAGAAGTTCCTGGGTCCGTGGCAGGAGAAGCTGTTCCGCAAGCAGGTCTTCGAGCTCGGCCGTCGGCCGGACCGACGAGAGCCCGCGCAGATCCGCCCGATCAGCTGCTCGGTGGGAGATCTCCCGCAGGCCCACGGGTCGGCAGTGTTCACGCGAGGTGAGACGCAGGCAATGGTCTCGACCACGCTGGGAACGAAGGTGGACGGCCAGCGCCAAGAGCGCCTCGAGGATCCCGACTACGAGAAGACCTTCATGGTTCACTACAACTTCCCGCCCTTCTGCGTGGGCGAGACCGGTTGGATGCGGGGACCGGGCCGTCGCGAGATCGGACACGGCTTGCTGGCAGAGCGAGCCCTGAAGCCGATGGTGCCGGCCCACGAGGACTTCCCCTACTCGATCCGCCTGGTCAGCGACATTCTGGAGTCCAATGGTTCGAGCTCCATGGCGACCGTGTGCGGCGGAACGCTCTCCCTGATGGATGCTGGCGTTCCTCTGAAGGCGCCAGTTGCCGGCATCGCGATGGGCCTGGTCTCCCAAGAGGACGACTTCGCGGTCCTTACGGACATCGCAGGGGCTGAGGACCACTTCGGCGACATGGACTTTAAGGTCGCTGGGACGAAGAACGGCATCACCGCCCTGCAGAT
>JAJDWM010000337.1 GCA_022825595.1 Bryobacterales bacterium
TGCTCAGACACAGCGCCTCGACCGCTCCGCCGACCGCCTCATCCCGGACCTCCGCGACCTCCAGCATGAGCAGGACGGCTCCGAGATCAAGTCCCGTGAGCCCGAACTCGTCACCGACCGGGTGCAGAACCTCTCAGCCCGCCGCGACGCCTTCGAGCGCATGCGCGACGGTGCTGCCGAGGACTACCTGAACGCGACCGGCCAGACCTGGCGGCCCCGGAGCGGATCGCACACGAGCCAGACCGGCAAGCTCACCTCCGCAGCCATCGACGCCCGTGACTTCATGCGCGCCCGCAAGGACCGCAAGACCCAGGCGCACCTGCCCGAAGGAACCCTCGTCGCGGTCACCGGCGGCAAGGACATCAGCGACCCCGCCGCGGTCTTCCAGCGCCTCGACAAGGTCCGCGCGAAGTACACCGACATACTACTCCGATATAGACGGCATGGAACGACAGAAGCACGTAACAATACGATTATTCAGCAGGTTATGGTGTTGCAGGCCCGTCACGGATCGTCTACAATACCCTCTCAATCGCTCCCTGTGGGTACCTAATCGGTCCCTGACTTGAACTGCAAGGAGACTCCACCATGCCCAAAATCACCAAGCGAACGGTCGATGCTCTCACCCCCTCCGAACGCGAGAGGGTCGTCTGGGACGAAGACTTGAAGGGCTTCGGGGTCCGCGTCCATCCCACCGGCCGAAAGGTCTACATCGTCAAGTACCGTCATGAGGGACGCGCGGTCAAGGCCACCATCGGACCTCATGGTCTCATCACTCCGGCAGCCGCCCGGGCGCGCGCCGCCGAAATCGTCACCCTGGCCAGGACCGGGCGCGACCTCGAAGGGAAGACGCCCCGAAAGGCCGTCGGCGCCACCATGGCCGACCTCGCCCGGCGCTTCATGGACGAGTACGCTCCCGATCACCTGAAGCCCAACACCGCCGCGCTCAACCGCAAGATCATCGAGAAACGGATATTGCCCCGGCTCGGCAGACGCCGTGTCGCCGACATCGGCAGAGCCGACGCCGCGGCGCTCCATCACGACATGCGCTCCGTGCCCGGCCACGCCAACCGCACCCTCGGCGTCCTCTCCCGGATGCTGACCATGGCCGAGGTCTGGGAGATGCGCCCCGAGGGCGTCAACCCCTGCCGGTTCGTAAAGAAGTATCCCGAACACAAGCGGGAGCGCTTCCTCTCGGACGATGAGTACCGCCGCCTGGGCGCGGCGCTCCGGGACGCGGAACGCGAGGGGTTCGCTTCACCCGCGGCGATTGCCGCCATCCGGTTGCTGATGCTGACCGGCTGCCGCAGCGGCGAGATCCTGTCCCTGAAGTGGGAGTACGTGGATCTGGCGTGGGGAGAACTTCGGCTGCCGGATTCGAAGACCGGCGCCAGGATCGTGTACCTGGGCGACCCCGCCATCGCGGTGCTGCGCGGCATTCAGCGCAGGGAAGACAGCCCCTGGGTGCTTCCCGGCCTGAAAGACGGCGCCCATCTCGCCTTCCTCCACGGACCGTGGGGCCGGATAACGGAGCGTGCAGGCATCGGGAACCTGCGCATCCACGATCTGCGGCACAGCTTCGCCAGCGGCGGCCTGCTGGTCGGCGAGGGCCTGCCCATGATCGGGAAGCTGCTCGGTCACAACAAGGTCCAAACCACCGCCCGCTATGCCCACCTCGCCAACGATCCCGTCAAGTCCGCCGCCAACCGCATCGCGAGCAGAATCGCCGAGGTCGCGGGTTGATGGACAATTCACTTCAACAACTCAACTCAAACCGGGAGACGAGTTGCTCGGGTCTACAGGGAATCGTATGATCGCGCCTCATCACGCCGGCGTTCCGTTGAAGGCTCTGTGAGGGCACGTCCACCATCTCTCTCGTCCTTCTTAGTGGGGGGAAGGATCCCGTGTTGCTTCTCTCGAGTAGTATGCCTTGAGTCTGGCCAGGTTTTCTGGATAATTTCTGAGATACCGTCCAAATGAATTCACCCTCACGTTCTTGTTGAGCCAGGAGCGCATGTCCCATCCTGACTCAATAAGATCGGAGGCGCAGAAAACGAACTCCAAGGTATCGGTGAGGAAGATGAAGAAGCTTTTCAGTTCCCTCCTCTGTTTTTCCGGTCGGTCCCCATGGACGAAATAATGGCGAAGACTCACCGCCGCGTCTGTCACCAAGTCTATTTCTGATATCTCTGATGTGATCTCTCCAATGGCAGCCGTAATCAGCCTTGAGCGATGGCGCACTTTTTCTTTGAGACTCGATTCGGGCACCGCGTCCCGCGGTATGACATCAAACGCATTGGCCGCCCCAACCATCCGATCCTCGTCGTAGCAGCGCTGCTTCCTCCAACCAGTGAAAAACCGTGTGCGCGCCTGATCCCAAGTCTCATCACGTTTTAGCCACGTGGACATCAGCTTAGAGAACTCTTCGGGCTGATCTGCTGTGCTGGTGAGGGCGAGGGTATGCGCGGACAGTTTCTTGAACTCGTGCTCTTCGGGCCGGCGCTGGAGCATGTTCATGTACACAGCGGATCTGTAAGGCCGACCATCATGCTCTTTCCGAACATTGAAGTGCAAAAGATTCTGTGGGCGACCTGCGAGGATTCCGAAGAACCGACAAATTCTCTCGATGACCTTCTCCGTTTCCCTTGCATCCAGCGGGCTAGGGAACGTCACGGACACCGCTATGCGGTTGTCTATCTTTACGCTCCCATAGTCCGCCGTCAGGATTGGCCGGTGTTTGACAGCCATGAATCCCACCGGCATGTCTCCTGAAAGGATCGTCGTCTTCCCTGTCCAGTAACTAAGGACCGGATTTGCCCCATCTTCGATGTCGGGAATCCCCTCAAGATGCTGAAGCGCCACCCTTGCAGAGTCCTGCGACTTGGAGCCAAAGGTTCCAGGATCGAAGAAGAGGATATCGGCATCGTCGATCACAAAGGAGACGTGAGAAAACTCGCCATCGAAAGGATGATTTCCTACAACCGCATAGAGAGGTACGAACCTGTATTTGTGTGCGAGCTTGGTAGAGGCAGCAATCGTAAATGTTCCGCTCTGAGGGATGCATTCAAGGAGGGTGACGGTTTTCCCGTCCTCGAGTTCGCCGGTGATCGTCTGGTAGCCATCCGTGAACCCATCAATTGGATGATCCGACCACAGCTTCAGTAAGCTATTGAGCCCATCTAAGTTGAGCTTCCCGTGAAGGTCTTCCCCAGGAGCCGCAGTAAAGACTCCATGCTTTGAAAGTCGCTCATTCAACGCCTACTCCCGAAGGGTTCGCCGGAACCCGTAGGCTCTTGCACTCGGCGGAAGATCCAACAAAACTACTGTAGGTTTCAGTTTTGTCCCAGCTTCGACGTCGTTGTTAGCCGTTCGACAATACGGGAAATTGCATCAGCCACATCGGTTGCTGCCGCTCTATCCAATCCGCTCTGCCTCAGATCGTCCTTCAAATGGGCGAGTATCTCCGTGGGGTCTTTCGATTCCGCGTGGCGTCTGAAGAACATAATCCAGTGATCGGCGGGGATTCCGGCGATTGGCCGCGACCGTAGCGCCGTTGTATAGTCGTCCATCAGACCCGCAAGCCGTGCCACCCGACCGAAGTTGTTTCCACCATCCTTCGCGGGACGGTCAGCGATCCTAGTTTTGGGCGCCGGGTAGGGACTAACCTTCTCATCCGGGGGCTTCACCTGCCGCTGGCTCGGTGTATCCCTTGTCTCCCTGACGTCTGTCCACCACCAGTTGCGAAATTCGGCGACGTAGCGAGCCTGCTCGATATAAGGCTCGTGGACGACGGGCTCACCCGATAGGACATTCTTGAGATGCCACGGGACGACGACCAACAGGTCTTGCGGACCGCATACCGCTGGAGTCACTGTATACCGAAAACTCGGCTCCCTCTCCCTGGAAAGCAAGTACCACCCCTTGAGTTCGATCCCGAGAGCGATGTCAACAGCCCCATCCTGACCGTGGGCCAGCAACCTCACATCCGGGAAGGTTTGGGCTGAGCGTACGAATCGGTGCCGAGGCCAGCGGTCATTGGGATCCCATACCTCTCTGATTCGATTAAGGGTCTCGACGACCTGGACTTCAATTGCGCTGCCCAGAACCGCGCTGAGATTGAACAACTCGCCTCCGTCGAGACCTTCGATCTGCGTTGCGGTTCGGAAGTAGACTGGAAGCGCACCGAGCGCATCCCTCACATTGCCGACGAGCGTCCCTAGATCGTCGTCTTCGCGAAACACATGGCGTTGCGGCGGTGTCGTGTCCATGGGCGAGGCGTCACATCCGTGACGGCAACTCATCGCACACGAATCGGCCAGCTAACCGCCGTTCGGCGAGCGACGAGAAGTACGGGTCGGGCTCGGCGGCAAAAGCATTCCTGCCCGCCTCCACAGCAGCTACTGACGCGGTACACAGCCCCCCGAATGGTTCCCAGACCGTGTCACCCTCGTTCGATGCCAACTTTACGATGCGGCGCATGAACTCCAATGGCTTCTGATTCAGGTGCGCCCTAGCGTTTTTGCCAGGGTTGTGGACCCGTGGAGCTACCCGGCGCCCATTGCCCCGGTAACGCTCCGCGCCGTTCAGCGGCGGGTGCGCCCAGACGTTCGTAAGCGCATGCTCGTGATGCCATGGGTGGCGCAGTCGTGCCCATTCCGCCGCGGTAACGGGCCGCTTTCCGTCCATCGAATAGTAGGGACGCCCGTCGGGGTCACCCTGCACATTTGCGTAGGCGACGAGCCTATCCATCATCTCTGCTGGCGGGAAGTACCACAGCCAGTCTTGAGTCAGGTACTTCCGAGTCGCGGCGTTCTTTACGCCGCACGCCTCGTTGGCGCGGTATAACGGCAAACCGGTACGCCGCCACTCCGAACGCAGCCAGTGGCAGGCAGATACTGGGCCGTCGCGGGTCGTAAACATCAGCCGTCGGCGATAGAAGACACAGACTTCAGTCACCGTTGGCAGCCGACGGATCGTCTCGCCGTTCACGTTGCCGGCGATGTGGCCGATGCCCTTATCCCACAAAATCGTTTGGACATACTCCCAGCCTTCGCGGGCTAGGAGGGGATGCACGGTCGCCCAGCCGATCTCGGTGTTCCAGAACCACAGCGTCGTGGCGGGGTGTGCACGGTTCGACCACGCTACGATATGTTCGGCGTACCACCTCTCCAGTCGTTCTGGCGTCCTGGGGTCGCCTGGAAAGCCACCGACCCCGTACGCACCGTCGGACACGATCAAATCGGGTGAAGGCCAATCGCCGTATACCGCTTGGACCGGTCCCCGGTATAAGGTGCTATGCCCCCTCATCACGTCCAGAGCACCTCTATCGTTCAACAACAGATCCCAACGCCACGCCTGTCCGCCCCGCTTGGCTCTGACGGAAGATATCCAACACCGTCCACAACTCTAGGCGCACACTCAAGACAGGAAAAGACCGGGGGCCCTTCCGCCAAACCCGCTATGCAGCCGCGCGACATCGGCCCACTCGTGAAGCACTCACAGTACCACACACCCGCCCCCGTGATTCAATGTAGCCCGTCGTATTACGGGCGGCAAGTGATTTACGCCATGCCCGAACGCGTCGGTCACCGCGTCGTCATGACCACCGACCACCTTGCGGAGGGATAACATCAGCGCCGACGCCCTCCAGCTCACCGCCGGCAAGACCGACCCGGTGCCGTATCCCTGTTCGGGCGTATCGTGGATCAGTTCAGAAACCACGTTGGGGTCCAGCAAGACCATGTCGGTCGCCTCAATCGAAACGGGGCGGCTCGCGGGCAGGGTCACGAGGTGGCAACTCAAGGTCCACGCCGCGGGACGGTCCGAAGTAGCCACGGATGATGCTCGAGATCATCCTTCTCCTTACACCCTTCGCGCTCGCAGGGGGCTCATGAGTGCATCTGCAATCTTACATAGACTGCCTCTTTTCTTCAAGGAGTGTTTCGCGGCGGTGGGAAGGCCGGGCCATTGCCTTTCGACTCCCATCGCTTCGTCGAGGGCCTTACCAAGAACGGCTTCACCGAGGGCTAACGCCGCAGACCCTTCACCACGACATGCACTCCGTGCCCGGCCATGCCAACCGGACCCTTGGAGTCCTCTCCCGCATGCTGACTCTGGCAGAGGTTTGGGAGATGCGCCCCGAAGGAGTCAATCCTTGCCGGTTCGTGAAGAAGTACTCCGAGCGCAGGCGCGAGCGGTTCCTCTCGGACGACGAGTACCGCTGCCTCGGTGCCGCGCTACGGGACGCGGAGCGCGAGGGTTGTGTTTCGCCGCCGGCGGTCGCCGCGATCAGGCTGCTGATACTGACAGGGTGCCGGAGCGGGGAGAGCCTCTCGCTGCGGTGGGAGGATGTGGAGCCTCTCGCTGCGGTGGGAGGATGTGGACTTGGACCGTGCCCCTCTTTGGCGCGAAACCGGAAACCTTGATGCCTTGTTGTCCGACAGACGTCAAAGGTACGTTCTCGCAATCTCAACCCTCGGTCAGGGGTCCATTTTTGGGGGCGTTGTTGTCCGGTCATGTGTCACAGAGGCCTGATCTACTTCCGTCTTAGTGCTGTCTGGAACCTCAATGACAGGGTCGCCGGTCTTCACATAATTATCCTCCTCCGAAAGGTCTTCCCATGTCGCCCCTGAAGTCTTCAGGGTTTCATATCTTGTGACCCACTTCGGCGGCTCGAAAAGGCTTCTGTCTATACCCAGATTGAGGAGTCCCTTGCCTCCCACATTGACTCGCTTGTGACGAAATGTATGTGCAACACAGAACCGCTCCTCGACAACGCTGACCAGAATACGGACTTTCGGACGATTGACCGACCCAATCACTTCTTGAGTGTCGGGGTCCTTAATTTCGTCTTGTTCGGGGGCCAGTATGTCGAATTGCATACCCTCGCAAACACCTTCACTCGCCCCAACGTTAAGCGCCACCTCTCTGGAGTTTAGAACTCTTGCTACCTTGCCGCGAATCAACTTGGTCATGTTCAGTTCCTTCCTCCGCCGAGACCGCGCTACGGACCAGCGGCCGTGAGACTTCTACCTCCAAGCCGGCTGCTAGATCCTTACCGCCATGCATTAGACTTTCCTGCAGTTCCGCCACTTGCTGTGGTGCCAAATCGGACCAATCCTGAAGGGCGTCCGACGCAGTACGATAGTGAACCCGCGCAATGCCGCTGATCTTTGCCAAGGCTAATTCGCGATCCTCTGGTGTTTCATCCTCTGCCATACGTGCAATTTCGCCCAACCCGTCGTACATTGACAATAGACGACGAAACGCTGATCGAGCGTGACTGCGCAGGGCGCTCCGCGATGCCATGTATGATCCTGCGATGCCACCAATTAGAGCCAGAAGTTCGCCTACCGCTTCTTCTTGGCTCGTGACTGGGCGCTCTGACTGCACACCGATCCGCCACGCCATGTATGCGATAGCACCTACAACCAACACTAGGCCGACC
>JAJDWM010000181.1 GCA_022825595.1 Bryobacterales bacterium
GTTCGGCGGTGACCCGGGGATCGGCTCTTGGGTGACCTACGGGCTGGGCAGTGAGAATCAGAACTTGCCGGGCTACATCGTGCTGGCGGAGGCCGGCTTCCCGCAGGGCGGTTCGGGAAACTGGACCAACGGATTCCTGCCGGCCTACTACCAGGGCACGCCCCTTCGCGCGGAGGGCTCCCCGATCCTCGACATTAAGCCCCAGCCGTGGCGCACCAGGGCACACCAGCGGGCAAACCTAGACGTGCTGGCCGACCTCAATCGCGCGCATCAGGCCCAGCACCCCGGGCACGACGAGCTGGCCGCCCGCATGGCAAACTACGAGCTCGCCTTCCGGATGCAGACGGAAGTGCCCGACGTGATCGACCTCGCCGGGGAACCGCAGAGTGTCCGCGAGATGTACGGCTTGGACAGCCCGACTACCGAGTCTTTCGGTCGCCGGTGCCTACTGGCGCGAAGGCTGGTGGAAAAGGGCGTTCGCTTCGTGCAGATCTTTTCAGGCGGATGGGACTCCCACGACTACCTTGAACGGTCCCACAAGGCACGCATTTACAGCATTGACAAGCCCGTGACGGCTCTCATCAAGGACCTGCGGCAGCGAGGCCTGCTCGACGAGACGCTGGTCGTTTGGCTGGGCGAGTTCGGCCGGAGCCCCGACAACCACTACCGAGGCGGTGGCATCGCCATCGGGCGGGATCACAATGCCGAAGCACAGTCCATGTTCTTCGCAGGCGGAGGGGTGAGGGCAGGCCAAGTAGTTGGTGCGACTGACGAGATCGGCCAGCGCGCTGTCGAGGTCGTCCATCCCATCCGCAATCTCCACGTAACACTGCTGCACCTGCTGGGACTCGACGACCGGCAGTTGACCTACTTCCACGGCGGGCGCTTCAAGCAACTTTCCCAGACGGGCGGACAGGTCATCCGGGAACTTCTTTCCGCCTGAAGGCGCCGCTCAGCTGGGGCAATGCCCGCGCGGCGCAGTTCGGCCGTCAGCCTGCCGTCTGAGTTCCGGGACCGCTTGAGACCGTCCGTGGCCACCGGCTGTCTCGGGGGCCGGCAGCTCTTGGGGCCGCACAGTCGGTACGGGCTCTAGTTTCCAATGCCTTGCGCCCACCGCAGGGCCGCAGCACGCGCGCGAGGAAGCCAAGATCTTCCGGATTTGGATTTGGCGCGATGTCGACCAGTCAGGTGGCAGCGGCAATGGGCGATTAGGCGGACAATCTCAGGCCGGTGAACTTGCCCCGGCCGTCATGGAAGGCCGGATTCCCCCTTCAGGTGCTGATTTAGGAACAGGACATACTCACTGGATGCGGCGATGCGGTTGGCCCTTTTTCGGAACCCGTGACCCTCATCTTGGAAGAGCACATACTCGACGGGGACTCCCGTCTGGCGCACCGCCTCGACGAGCTCATCGCTCTCTGCCTGTAGGACGCGCGGGTCGTTCGCACCCTGAACGACCAGCAGAGGCTTCGAGATGTTCTCGGCGTGAAAGAGAGGCGAGATGGCGCGCAGCCGTTCCCCGTCGGTCGCCGGATCGCCGAGCTCGGTGTACAGCGATTCCTTTTGCGCCTCCCACCAAGGCGGGATGCTCTCGAGCGTGCGCACCCAATTCGTCACGCCGAAGATGTTGATTCCGACATCAAAGGCGTCAGGCTCGAACGCGAGCGCGGCGGCGACCATGTATCCGCCGTAGCTCCCGCCGATGATGCCAATTCTCGTGGAGTCGACCCAGTCGAGCGACGACAGGAATCGGCGGGCCCAGACACAGTCCTTGAGATCGACGTCGCCGTGCTTCCTGTCGTCCATGTGATGGAACGTCTTTCCGTAGCCCGAGGAACCCCGATTATTGACGGCAAGGACCGCGTACCCGTGGTTGACTAAGTGCTGGAGGGTCGGGGAGTACCCCTTGCGACTCTGGCCGCCGGGGCCACCATGGACCCAAACCATGGCAGGCGCTGGACTCGAGGGCGAGGCGTCTCTGGGCTTGTACAGGAGTGACGGGATCTCCAAGCCGTCGTAGCTCTCGTAGCGGATTACTTGCGCGTCCACAAGATGATCGGGCGAGATCGCTGGGTTAAGGCTGTTTGTCAAGCGTCTCGGACTTAGGTCTTCCAGCTCGAGGACGTGCAGGTTCGGAGGGGAGGAATCGCTGCTCACATAGAAGGCCATCCTGGACTCGCTCCGAGAAAAGACGACCCTGCTTATGTCTCCCTGCGTTAGACCGGAGATCTTCAGCTCCTCTCCGGTCGCCGTGTCAAGGATGGTCATGACCGTTCGGGCATCCTGATTGATGCCGGTAACGCGGAAGCGGCCGGTCTCGGAAAGCGCGAAGAAGGAAACGTCCCAGTCGGCCTGCACCACGGGTTCGTGCTCTTGGGCCTCTAGGTCATACTTCCAGACCTGCCGGAATTCGCCGTGAAGGTCGGTCAGGTAGTAGAACTCCCCGCTGTCCGGCGAGAACGCCAGCGATCGGTGGTTGGCGTCTCCCTCGTGCGCGGTGATATGCACCGCGGGCTCGTTCGGAGCCTGAGAATCCCAGATGTAGATGTCACTGTCGGCGTTCGTCCTCGGCTTGTCGAGCGAGACCCATCGGCCGTTCCGGCTGACACTGCCTGGCATCCAGCCAGCGTCGTTCCGCATGACGAGTTCCCGCTCGTAGGTGTCGACCTGGTAGCGGTAGAGGTCGAAGAAGCGGAGGTCGCGCTCGTTCGTCAGGACCCAAAAAGATTGCCGGTCGCCGCTCCAGCCGCGGAACATCGCCTTCAGGTGTTCCCCGGGCGTCACGTCCCGAACGGACCCATCGACCTCGTGCACATATAAGTGATTCAGTTCGTTCCCTCCCTGATCCGCCGTATACAGAAACCGGTCGTCGTTCGGAAACCAACTGACGGCGAATGCTGCGTCACTGCCGGAATTGGTCAGCTGTTCAGGCACACCCCTGGCAAACGGCTGGCTGTACACGTTGAATACGCCGGTAGCGTCAGTCGAAATCAGAATCCTCTCCTCGTCATGGGAGAAGGAAGCCCCGGTGATGGCGGTGGTTTCGAAGAATGCCGTGGCGTCATAGCGAGGAACGGGCTCGGGACGGTCCAGCAGAGCACAGCTTGAAAGTGCAAGAGCCGTGCCCCCAATCGGGACGGCGAAGGCGGATCGCGCAGTAGCCATTTGATTCCTCCGGCATGCACACGCCCACCGCTGGGGCTGAGGCTGCAAGTCTGGGAGCGTCCATTCTCGCGCAGGTCCGCTGGAGCCCGCAATCGGACGAATTGCCGAGTGTCGGTCGCGGCGCGGTCGTTCCCTCGACCGGCGCGGCGTGCGCACTGCGCCGGGTATCATGGCAGCGGGTGGGACTGCCTCGAATCCTTTGCTGGGTATTGGCTGCGGCGATGCTGCCGACCTGCAGCGCGCCCGCCCAAGATCGCCGAACCCGCTCGCAACGCCAACGCGAAATCCTTCGCTGGGAGGTCCTGCGGCCCGTCGTCCGCGGCCAGCAGGCGGCTGTGTCTGCCGGCACGCCGCTGGTCACCCAAGCGG
>JAJDWM010000634.1 GCA_022825595.1 Bryobacterales bacterium
GTCGCCGGATTTCGCTGCCGGACTATCCATTTGAACGCCGACGTCACTGGATCAAGATTGAAGGGTGACAGATCGGGGTCCCAACCTAAGACAGTTCGTAGCGGTCGAGAAACTCGCGGACTGCCGCGGCGCATTCGGTCGGTCTTTCAAGCTGGAGAAAATGGGTCGCTTCCGGAATGAAGTCGTAGTCGACCCTCAAGACATCGCTGAAGTCGAACGAAGGCAAGTATGAATAGGGTAGTGTTGGATCGGCACCGATAATCTTGGTTGGACAGTTGAGCAGTTCCAAGTCTACGAGCGGGAAGAAACTCCGAGCATAGTTCATGAGCTGCGCTTCGCACTCTCTCGGGCACCGAAGTTCATACTCCTTCCCATCCGCCGTCCGCCGGAGTGTAGTGCGTGCCATGAGTTGCCGAACACCGGGAACTACGCGCGCGAAGGTCGGTATATAGCGAAGAAAGTCAGCAAACTGTTCTCTCGTCTTGAAGCGATTCCCCCGCTTTTGGATTCTTTCGGCCGCCTTCTCAGCCGCCATAAGGAGCTCCACCTGACTTGCGCCGGGCTTGCAGAGAGGTGGATCAAATAGGACTAGGGCCGAATAGAACTCGGTGCACGACATTAGGGGGATGATCGTAGTCAGGGAATGAAAGACACCGACCGTCACCTTATGGCCATAGACTTTGTCGATGTTGTCAAGAATGATATCGTGGTCGTGAATCAGGGTGGGAATATTGTGGTCAGCCGGTCCGTCGACGGCATTCCAGCCATGATTCCTGAGATCGTAGACGATCAGCTCGTAGTCGTCTGCAAGCAATGACCAGAAGGGATAATAGAGATCAATTGCAAGGCCATTCCCGTGGCTCAGGATCAGTCGCGGGCCCAACGAATTACCGTGCTGCCGCAGGGTAGTGACGGTGTGGTCGTCCAGACGTACGTCATATTGCGAGAGAGGCTCAGGCACCTCCCACACAGCTTCTGTTGTCATGGCTATAGGGTCAGCTTAGCCTCTGGAAACTTGTGTGGCTTGGGACGCGATTACCGTACTGTCCAACCTGTCGTTGTGCCGAGAACTCCACTTCCTCCGGATGGTCAGGCAGTGGTTTCGGTCCGATCACTCTGACGGACTATAGGACAGCTGTCGCTGACCCATCGAATGGAATCAGGCGTTGCGGCCGCCAATATATGAGGCAAGCTCCCCTAAGGTTCGAAACTGTAGGCAATCCTCAGGCTTTAACGAGAGGCTGAACTCTGAGTTGACCTCCTTGAAGAACGCGACCGCATCCATCGAGGACACTCCTAGGTCGGCCAATTGTGCATCGAAATCCGGCTCACTGCCGAAGCCTAAGTGCTCCTCGGCAAGCGCGTTGAGACGATCTGGCGTCGATGACATGAATGTATTCTCCTTCAAGGGCAGGCCCACGAACTGGGCGACCCGCCGAAGGGCAATTATAGCACCAAGGTGAGCATTCAGTCCTTGGGGGGCAGCGTAGACGGTCTAGGGCTGTCGCGGTCTGGCAGAGCCGTAGTGTCAGAGTGTCTATGGGTCAGGCGGCGAGCAGCAGAACCACGGCGGGTCCGTGGTCGCGTTGTGTTTCTGCCAATCGAGGGTTCCCGGTCTTGGCAGGCTCACTCCAGCGGGGAAGCGCACGCAGTTTCCGCTTGCGCTCGGCACTCATCTCCCACGGCATCCACGAGCGCAGGTCCGTGGGTGGCTGGCCACAGTTGCACGCGCATGCCCCAGCCAGTCGTGCACCCACGTGTAGGCGTTCAGCCCAGCCATGCGCACCGTCTGGACCACGCCCAGCAGCAAGCCTACCGTCTTGGCTCCATACGGCCCGCCGGAACCGAAGCTGAGATACCGCGAGATCACCCGTCCTCGCAAGGTCCTTTCCGAGAGAGATTGCTTGAGCGGCCCTACGCCCAGCGGGCGCGGCATGCTGTGCCGCTCGCACTCGGCCAGGCGGCGCAACTCGGGAAGCACTCTCCCGGGCCCGAAGAAGACGCGGAACTCGCAGACGCCGGCCTGCGGCGACGGCGGGCGATGCTGCGGGTAATGGCTGCTCATGTACATCTGGGACAGCGGCACGAAGCGCACGACGCCGACCAGCCCAACGCCTGGGCACAGCCATTCGGGGGGCGCAAACTGTGGGAGGCGCTTGCCGGTCCGCCGGCGGTGCTCCCGCTGCCGAATCTCCACCTTCGCGACCGTGTCCTCGATGTATTTCACCCGGCCGCGGCAGTGGGGGAGCAGGAACGTCGGCAGCAGGCTGGCCGCGCGGCCGGTGCGTGCTCAGCGAAAGCGCCGGATTGGCGTCCCCTCGGGCTCGACCCGCGCGTAGATGTCGTGCCGGACGAGCTGGCAGGGCTCCTGCTGACCGTTCCCGGAGGGGGGCCCTGAAGAACGGGCAGGCAGGCGGGTCGGCCTCCAGCCAGAGCTTTCCGCTAGGACTTGCCTCGCCGGTAAGGTCCGTGGGATCGAGCAACTGGGCCATGGCGGGCACCGGCCGCCTCGCACCACAGCATGCCGCAATCGGGCCCCGAGGGGAACTGTGCCGCTTGGCCAGCGGACCCGGCGGGCAGCTGGGGCCGGGTGACTCGCTGCAGTAGAGGGTTGGCGGGCCGCCCGGAGACGGGATGATCCTGAGCCTCCCGCCAAGATTGGGCGGTCAAGCCGGCGGCCGTCTGGTATTCCCGGATTATTCGAAGATAGTCCCGATTCCGGCGTCCCGCCAATCTGACCAGAACGGACCCTATGACGATCAAATAGTGCGACGTTCAAAGCAAGGGCCGGGTTGGGCGCTGGATTCGAATCGGCTGGTCCGACTCGAGCGGCCGGATCGACCGGGGGTCCGCCGGCAGACTCCATGGCCGTTGCTAAAATGGCTGCAGGTTCATGAGCGGCGCGAATCCTCAGGCTGCCGAGGCGGCTCCAGAGCCAAAGAACTTCCTTGCCCGCCGAGTTGGCGGCACGCTTGTGAAACGGCGCCTTCCGCGGCAGCGCGCCTGCAACGAGCCGGGCAAGAAGGACATCTGTGCGGGCCACATCAAGCGCTGGTACGGTTTCGGCCCCGAACTGGTGGAGCTCTATGGCGGCGACCCCGAGATCTACCGCTGCGAGCGCTGCCAAGTCCTCTATCGCCCCAACGAGGAGGAAATCGCGCGCACCGGCACGCTTGCCTACTAGGCCGTGCAGCGGCGAACCGCCTCCGGCATTCACGTAGAGCGCTGCTGCAGCCCCGCCAACGGATCGGCTGGGGACGGCTCGGTTGCCGGCGAAGTCCCCTACA
>JAJDWM010000621.1 GCA_022825595.1 Bryobacterales bacterium
ATTCTGCGCAAGGACGGCGCCGGCGCGTATTGGGACTCGTGGGATGAGGCAGCCGCCAGCGACGCGGACGCCGCAAACATTGTGCGGAAGTACTTCCAGCGACCGGAACGGGAATTGTACGACTTGCGGCAAGACCCTTTGGAGCAACGCAACCTCGCGGAGGCGGAGGAGCACGCGGCATTGGTCGGGCAGCTCCACGCGCGGCTCGAGACCTGGATGCGCGAGCAGGGCGATGCAAAGACGGTATTCAACACGCCCTACCCAGCTGACGGCCCCCGCCCAGATGCCGAGGCGGTCGGCAGGTAACGCTCCCCGCAAGCAGAGGATTCGGCGGGACAACGGCCGCGCGGCCGCGCTAGAGTGTCTGCAGCCGATCGGCTCATCATGAGACACGAACTACTCCACCTCGTTGCCACCCTCACTGCGGCGGGACTGCTGCTCGGATGCGGCCGGACTGGTCCGGAAGGGCCAACGACCGTCGCTGAGACAGCAACCCGGGCCTTGGCGGCCGACGGGACCTACATTTCGTGGCGCGAGCACATCATCGACGATCCGGCGGTAGGGGCTGTAACCATCGCCGGAAGCGACGGCCTGGAAATGGCGGACCTCGATGGAGACGGGTACGAGGACATTGTCTCTGTCCACGAGTCGGACACTGAATATGACGGCGTGGCCGACGGCCACATCCGCCTGGCGTTCGGGTCCGACGACCCAGACCGATGGACCCTTGTAACGTTGGCCGAGGGTGAGGAAGCCGGAGCGGCCGAGGATGTTTCGATAGCCGACCTGAACGGTGATGGCTTCCCCGATATCGTCGCCGCCTGCGAGTTCGCGCACCTTGTCTACTTCCAGAATCCGGGCCCCACCGCCCGTACGGACCGCTGGGAGCGGATCATACCCAGCGCGGCCAGCAATCGGGGCTCCTTCATCCGGGTGTTCTTCGCCGACTTCGACGGGGACGGTCGTCCGGAAGTGGTCGCACCGAACAAGGGATCCCAAGCGGGGCCCCGCACGGAAACGGCACTGCGGGCGATCACCCTGTACAGCATCGAGGGAGATCCCTTGCGGGACGAATCGTGGAAAGAGCGGACGTTGGCCAAGGTTGCCGTGCCGATCAACTCGCGCCCGATCGATCTCGACGCCGACGGCGACCTGGATCTTCTGGCAGGGTCGCGGGGAGAATCGCGCGTGTTCTGGCTAGAGAACCTTGGCGAACCCGGAATCGAGTTCCGGGAGCACCCGATAGCGGTCCAGTTGCCGCCGGACCACCAAGAGGTCCGGCTAACCGGGTTCATGCTCGGATTCGAGGATTTCAGCGGGGACGGGCGTCTGGACGTGCTCCTGTCAGCCGGCACGCACCACGTCGTCTGGCTGGAACAGCCCGAGGGCCCGAGTGAGCCCTGGCCCATGCGCTGGATTGGCTCGATGGAGCCGGACACCGCGACGGGATTGACCCTGGCCGACATCGACGGGGATGGGGACAACGACATCTTCTGCGGCAGCTACAGCGGCCCGCCGCGGGACGTCGACGGTCCAGACGTTGGCCCGGCCGACCGGCTCGGTCGGCTGGCTTGGTTCCAGAATCCCGGCGCTGCGGGCGAGGATTGGGTGCGGCACGACATCTCTAGGCGCAAGCGCGGAATGTTCGACATGGCGATCGCGCGCGACATTGACGGGGACGGCGACACGGACTTCGTCGGCACTCGCGGCAACAGCCTTCCGTACGACGGGGTCTACTGGCTGGAGCAGGTCCGCACGGCGGATCCGCTGCCCTCCTTTGCCAGGGCTCGCGACGTGGACAGCGAGGAGATGCCACTTCCCTGAGCTTCGTCGCGGGCGGAGCAGTCAACCTCTCGCCCGCTCCTGCCGACACCTGCCTGTCAAGATGGGAATCGATGCAAGGATACGTTCTCTCGTGCGACGAGGGCACCAGCAGCGCCCGGGCAATTGCGTTCGATCGCGAGGCGCGGGCTGTCCAGATTGCGCAGCGCCCCCTGGCCAGCAGCTTCCCCCACAGCGGTTGGGTCGAGCAGGATCCTGAGGCGATCTGGCAGGCGCAAGTCCAGTCCGCTTCGCAAGTCGCCGAGGCGTGCGGCGGCTGGGAGTGCATCAATGCCATCGGAATCACCAACCAGCGCGAGACGACCATAGTCTGGGATCGGGCCACCGCGCGGCCTGTCGCCCCTGCCATCGTGTGGCAATGTCGGCGAACGGCCCCGGAGTGCGCTGCGCTGAGGGCCGCGGGGCACGCGGATCTCGTCACCGGTCGCACAGGACTCGTGCTTGACCCATACTTCTCGGGGACCAAGATCGCCTGGATCTTGGAGAACGTCGACGGCGCTCGGCAGCGCGCCGAGTCTGGCGATCTGGCATTCGGCACAGTCGACAGCTGGCTCGTCTACCGCCTCACCGGTGGCGCGAGGCACGTCATCGACCGCACGAACGCGTCCCGCACCCTCTTGATGGACCTGCGAACGGGAAGCTGGGACAGCGAACTGCTGGACCTGCTCGGTATCCCGGCTGCCATGCTCCCCGAAATCGCCCCGTCGTGTGGGGTCGTGGCAATGACCGACCCGAGTGTGACTGAGCGGGAGATTCCGATCGCCGGCATTGCGGGGGACCAGCAGGCGGCGCTGTTCGGCCAGGCCTGTTTTCGCCCCGGACTCGTGAAGAACACCTACGGGACGGGCTGCTTCGCGCTTCTGCACACGGGGCAAACGGCGGCTCGGTCCGCAAACAGGCTTCTGTCGACGACCGCCGCCTCCGTCGAGGGGCGGGCAGACTTCGCCTTAGAGGGGTCAATCTTCGTCGGTGGAGCGGTCGTGCAATGGCTGCGGGACGAGCTCGGCCTTATCGCCACGGCAGCGGAGTCCGAACACTTGGCAACGGCTGTGGAGGACAGCGGCGGGGTATTCATGGTGCCGGCGTTCACTGGGCTGGGAGCGCCCTACTGGAACGCTGCGGCACGGGGGCTGCTGTGCGGACTCACCCGCGGTGCGCGGCGGGAGCACATCGTGCGCGCCGCTCTGGAAGCCATCGCCTACCAGACCCGCGACCTGGTCGAAGCGATGCAGTCCGACGCGGGATTCGGCCTGTCCGAGCTTCGGGTCGACGGTGGAGCCACACAGAACAACTTCCTGATGCAGTTCCAGGCCGACATCTTGGGAGTCCCGGTGGTCAGGCCTGCCTTCTTAGAGACAACCGCACTTGGTGCCGCATTCCTGGCTGGTCTGGCGACGGGCTATTGGAGCGGAACGGAAGAGCTCGAGCGGTTCTGGAGCGTGGACCGCACGTTCGAGCCCACGATGGATGTGTCTCGGCGAGACGAGCTCTACGCAGGCTGGAAAAACGCTGTCGCGCGAGCCCAGTAAGCGGGCTGCCCCTCAGGCAACCAAGTACGGCCCGAACGTCTCCGGCAGGACGTGCACTCCCAAGCCACTGGTCTTGGGAAGGTGCCAGTGACCGGCGGCGAGCCGGATAGGCTCTTCGACGATCGCCTCGCGAAAGGGGTTCTCTGACCTGTCGCACTCGATCAGCTTCCGCTCCGGAACCGTGGTCGACGGGTGCCGCGGTCGGGCCGCGTAAAAGTGCAACGCAGCTGCCTGGCCAACAGCGGAGCCCCACGCATGCGGCGTCACATGGACCGCTGTGAGAGTGGCCAAGGACGCAATCTTGAGGCCTTCGGTGATCCCGCCGCACGCGCACAGGTCGGGCTGGGCGTAGTCCAGCGCACCGAGGCGGAACCACTTCTCGAAACCAAATCGGGTGTACTCGCACTCGCCACCCGCGACCGGAATGCGCGTATTCTGCTTGACCTGAAGGTATTGCTCCGGAGCAAGCGGCGAAACCGGCTCCTCAAACCAGTGGATGCCCAGGTCTTCGACTTGCCGGGCCAACTGGATCGCCTCCTGCGGACCATAGGCATGGTTGGCGTCGATCGCCACCCGCACGGCGGGTCCGACGAAGCCCCGCATCGCCCGAACAATGGCAACATCCCGTTCCACTCCGAGTCCGACCTTCAGCTTCAGCGCCCGGAATCCCTGGTCGAGGCAATCGCGGGCCTCACGCTCCCAGCGCACCTGCAACGGCTCGTCGCCTCCGAAATAGAATCCCGTCCAGTAGCACTCGATGCGGTCCTGCTGCTCTGCCCCGAGCAGTCGGTACAAGGGCGAGCCGCAGTCTTGTGCTTTCAGGTCCCAGCAGGCAATATCGATCGCGGAGATTGCCGCGAGCATAACGCCCTTCCTGCCGTAGTCGATCGAGCGCGCGTAAAGCAGGTCCCAGACGGACTCGACGGCGCGCGGGTCCCGCCCCACGACGAGCGGTCCTAGGAATTCCCTCACGATGGCGGCGGTGACGGCCGCGGGCCCGTAGGCCTCGCCCCATCCGACGCGCCCATCCGTCGAGGTTAGCCTTACGAGCATCGCCTCGCGCTCCGAGTACGAGAATTGCGAGAATCCGAACGGTCGATCCAGCCGTGCCCTCAGGTGAAAGGCATCTACCTTCGCAATGCGCATCGGACTGGTAGAATAGCCGACTCAGATGAAGGCGATTCGCATCCACCGCCATGGCGGTCCGGAGGTTCTGACCCTAGAAGACATGCCCGTCCCGGAGCCCGGTCCGGGCGAAGTCCTGGTCCGGACCGAGTACGCAGGC
>JAJDWM010000306.1 GCA_022825595.1 Bryobacterales bacterium
CAGAAGCAGGGGACGCGGAAGCGCAGTCGATAGTCGGCGAAATGTGCTGGCTGGGTGTCGGCACTGACCAAGACGCGAGCGCGGCCGTCGAGTGGTGGCTAAGGGCGGCTGTCCAAGGGCACGGCACTGCCAAGTTGCAGCTTCGACGGCGCCGAGCGGAGAAGGGTGACGTGGACGAGCAGTTCGCGCTAGGGACTGAGATGTTGCACGGCAACGACGACCCTGTCGAAAAGGCCGAAGGGTTGCATTGGCTAGGGCTAGCGGCGGCCGCTGGACACGTTGATGCAATGTGCGAACTGGGCACTCTCCGCTTGACGGGGCCGCGGGGGATGCGTGACAGCGAGGAGGGGGTTCGTCTGCTTCTCGATGCGGCCAAAGTCGGACATGATCGGGCAGTTCTTGAAATCGGCCGGCTGTACGCGAAGATTCAGGCGCTCGTGCCTGCGTCGGAAGTCGGCGGCAACGAGGCAATCCGCTGGCTCCGGAAGGCGGCAGAGCTTGGGCAGGGAGAAGCCCTATACCAGATGGGTCGCCTCTACCTTCTGGGACGCGCGGTACCGAAAGATCCCACGCAAGCCCACGCGTGGATGCTGAGGGCTGCCGTTGCCGGCCACGGTCACGCCCAATACACATTGAGCTGCATGTACCAAGTTGGCCACGGTGTTCGAAAGGAAGAGGACGAGGCTCGTAAGTGGCTAGAGTTGGCCGGCGAACAGGAAAACGCATTTGCGCTGAAAAAGCTGTGGCTTGGTGCACCGCTCACTGGGGATCTCCCTTGGGAGTAGCCCACCCAGAGGTTCGTCTCAAGATCGCGCGGCATCGGACATCGCCAAGGGCAGTGTTGGTAATCCCGGGATGAGATCCTTGGTCCGGCCAAGTCCGACGGAGACGAGAGTGGTACCCATGACTGCTACTAGGGGTTGCGACCGGCGCCGACTGTTTCCGACAGTACCCTCGCGTCGGCAAGTACCTTGTGGTCAGTTCCTCCGACCGGGCCAGCGGCCAGTCTTCGGCGCGGCCCGTGCCCAGCAAACCCAAGCGCGAACTGCACGGTTGCGTGAGGGACGACTCGCCATCGGAAACCGATGTGCACACCGAGATGCCTGCGGTGCACCCATGAGGCTCGGCCTAATCCGCGCGGCAACTGGTGCGCTTCGGTGGGGCCCGGTCGATGTGCCAAGCCCGGCAGGGCGAGGGCCAGGTTCCGAGCTCGAGTCCGCAAAGCGCGCACGCCGCAGAGTGGAAGCCGCATGACCGCAATTCGCGACGTACGATCCGAAGACTTACCCGCCGTGCTGGAGATCAACGAACTCTCCGTTCCGGCGATGAACCATTTGTCGATGAGTGACATACGGTGGTTTGCGCAGGAGGCCGAGTATTTTCGTGTGGCGCGGATCGACAGTGAGGTTGGCGGTTTCTTGATCTGCTTGCGGCCGGAAACTCCCTACGCTAGTCCGAACCTGGCCTGGCTTAAGAGGCGGTTCGACGACTTCCTTTACGTCGACCGCGTTGCCGTTTCCTCCCGATACCAGCGCACGGGTGTGGCCACGGCACTGTATATGGATGCCTCTCGCCATGCAGGCAGCCGGTTTGGCAAGATCGCCTGCGAAGTGAACCTCAGACCACGCAACCAAGCCTCAATTTGCTATCACGAGCGGCTCGGATTCGAGGCCTGCGGCTCCAAGGACCACGGCTATGTCAAAGTCCAATACATGCTCGCCCCCTTGCCGCTGACGCGGCAGCGCTGATCTTCCGTGCCGACCCGCGAGGCTAGTCTTGGGCCAGCGAGCCGAGCCAGCGGACCGAATTCTCGAGGATCCTGAGCACGTTCGGATCCTTGAATACCGGAAATGTCTCGTGGCCCGGCCGAAAATACAATACTCTTCCGCGGCCCAGTCGCCACACCATGCCACCTCGGAAGCGCCCGCCGCCCTGCCAGTCCTCGCGGAACAGAACCTGATCAGGCTCGGGCACATGGAAGGGCTCGTCGTACATTTCGCTCTGGGCAATCTCGAACTGGGGCGGGACGCCTCGCATGACGGGGTGTCCCGGCATGGTCACTGTCACCCGGCTCGGGCGGCCGTGGGCGTCTACCCCAGGAAAGACACAGTTCGGCAGGTCGACCCGAACTCTCGACACCTTGTTGCCGCGCCTGAGTGCATAGACCGCCGGCGTGACGATGGAGTCGTAGGTTGGGGGGAAACGTCCCGGCGGCGGCACGAACTCGATCTTGACGCCAGCGTCCGGAAAGCGCCGCCGCACGTCAATCCTCGTCCGGGCGAACATCGCTTCCATGAACGGGACTGACCAGTGGGCCGAGTGTAGCGCGATCAGGGCCAGATCTCCGGCGCGGATCTTCTCCACGATGCGTCGGCCGACTTCGTCCGGAATCTCGCCGTGCCGCACGTGCCCCCACCAGACGAGCACGTCCTGATCGTCGAGTGTTCCGAGGCCCAGTTCAGGATCGTCCTGGCCGACTGAGACTACCTGCAGTCCTTCCCGGCCTTCGAGGTGGGCGGCTATCGCATTGCCCAGAAAGTTCTCGTAGGCTTGGTCCTGCCTCGGCTGGCGTTCGTCCCAGACGAGCACCCTCACAGGATCCGCGGCCAGCGCGGCAATGGCCGACAGCAGCAACAGCGAAGCAATCCGGAGCATGACAACAGACTACTTGTTCCGGTCGCGCGACCGCAATCTACAGAGCCGTCCCGCGTTTGCGCTGGTCCCTCTTGAGCTTGGCCAGCCGTCCTAATGAGCCGACGTGGCGCCCCTTCCTCTTGCGGAACGGCCGTCCAACGCCGTTCTCACGCCTCGTCAGGACTGTGGTGGACCTGCCAGTTGATACCGAATCTGTCGAC
>JAJDWM010000528.1 GCA_022825595.1 Bryobacterales bacterium
GGCCGGGATGTCGAGGTTGAGATCTTGGACCGTGGCTTCGCTGTATCAGGCGGATCTCAGAAACTCCTGAAGGGCGCCCATGCCGTCATAAGGGACTCTGTCCTAGCGACCAGCCGTCGTCAGCTGGCGGACGTGGCATTCATGGAGGACAAGATCCGGGACGATTGCCGCCGCTACCTCGCGCGCAAGACCGACCGGCAGAGCCAACCGCTCATCCTTCCGATCCTGCTCGAGTCCTGAGGCTCCTGCGGACCGCGCGGCCGCAGTCAGAAAGAGTACTTGAGCGAGAATTGGCCGATGCGCCCGGCTCCGGCACCCGTGATGCGCCCCAGACGCCGGTCTGTCGCGCTGCCCCTGCGAGGCTGCCCGAAGTTGGGGTGGTTCGGGAGGTTGAAGAAGTCCACCCGGAAATCGATCGAGTGGCCTTCCGCCACGCGGAAGCGCTTGCGGAGGGTAATGTCGAGATTGATCAGGCCGGGGCCTTGTAGGTTGTTGCGGCCCGAGTTGCCGTAGCTTCCCAGAGGGGCCAGCGCGAAGGCCTCCTTGTTGAACCACTCGAAGATCTTCTCGCCTCGCGAGCGGTTCGAGGACAGGTGCGGATTCCCGACAATCTGTGATCTGTCGTGCCGCACAGCAGTCAACGACTGGTCGCGTCCGGCATCGACGTGGAATGGGCGCCCTTCTTGCAGCGTCAGGATCGAGCCCAGTTCCCACCCCCCGAAGACGTGGCTTAGCGGGCCGGCGGGAAACGGGATCTCGTAAAGCACCGAGTTGACGAACCGCTGCTGGATGTCAAAGTCGCCGCGGCCGCGCTCCAGGGATCGGTTGTTCGGGTCCTGAAGGCCGTTCTGCGTCACCGTCGCAAACGCCGAGCTAGTCAGGACCTCGTCGATCGCTCGCCCGTAGGTATAGGCCACTTGGAACGTCAGCCCCCGGCTGAACCGGCGCTGCACCTGCAGCTGCAGGCTGTTGTACACGGAGGAAGCCCCGCTGTTGAGCTGCCCGATGCTGCCGAATCCTTGGTGGATTCGGCGCGCATCGGTGTTCCGGGCGGTCGCCCCTTCACCGAAGACGGCCCGGTTCTGCTCACGGTTGTAGGTCAGGTTCCGGCCCACGTTGCCGACGTAGGCAACCTCGACCATGAGGTTATCCGTCAGCTGTTGCTGGAGCGTGAGGTTCCAGGTCTGCATGTAGGGATTCCTCAGCCCCGGGGCAAAGCCCTTCGGGATCGTGACTGGGAACACGAAGTTCGGGTCGCTCGGGTTAAAGACGAACGGGAATGGATTGAATCGCCCCCGGAACGGTGCCGACAGGGCGTACGGTTGATTAATGTCCACCGAAGCCCCGAAAGGTTGCAGTGCTTGCACACCGCCCGCCATCTCGGCTGTCAACGGGTCGTAGGAAATGCCGTAGCTGGTCCGAAGCGATGTCCGGCCATCGCCGAACACGTCCCAGGCGAGCCCAAAGCGGGGTGCGATGTTGATCAGCGCGTCCTGATAAGGGAATTGCGAGTCCGAGAGCCAGATCAGCCCGCTCGGAGCGTCCGGGATGAAGGAAGACTGCGCACCCGGCACGAGCGCAGTCTGCTGGTTCTGCTGCTCCTCCCAGCGAGGGAAGAACTCGTTGCGGATGCCCACCGTCATCGTCACTCGTTGGCGCAGCTTAAAGCTGTCTTGGAAGAACATGCCCGTTTGGATGTATCGGTGGTCGAACTCAATCGGCGAAGCTTGTCGGACGCGACGGGCTTTCCCTGTGAGGAAGTCTGCCATCGGCACACCGGTGCGGTTGCCCGTGAACTGCCACTCACTGCCCGTCGCCCGGTTGTCGCGATAGAGGAATTGGTTGCGCTGAGTGTCGATGCCCCACTTCATGTTGTGGCTGCCCTTGAGCCAGCTCATGTTCCACGAGAGCGCGTAGTTCTGGGACAGCCTCTGCCGGTGGCGACCCGGGCCAAGCTGGAAGCGATTCGTCACGGTCACGAGTGGTCGGCTCTTCACCACGCCTCCGGCATGGTGAAAGTCGGTCGCTCCAAAATCGGCTAGGTCGTCGTCGAAAGGAATGCTCTCCTGATAGTTGAAGCGCGTATATGTGGCACGGACCGTGCTGGCCAGTGCTGGCGTGAACAGGTGGGTGTCCTCCAGCGTGTAGGTCTGCATGCGGTTGAACCGGGGATTCGGGCCATAGTTAATGAAGTCCGCGTTTCGTAGCGGATCGGCCCCTACGTTGTGGTCATAGAACAGCCGGAAGTTGACCTTGTTGCGGTCGCTGATGTTGTGGTCGACGCGGGTCAGGTACTGGTTATCGTCACTTGGCTGGCTGACCTGAGTGACGAAGCTCCCGTCCGGGCGGTCCGGCAGCGGCACCCAGCCTTCCAGCATGTGGGAGGCCACCGGGTCGATCAGGCTGGCCGGCACGCGGTTGTTCGGGAACGGCTCACCGGTGTCCGCGTTTGTGATCGGGTCAGCACCTGTGAAGATGCCCATCCGTTCGTCCGCCGTCGCGGGGAAC
>JAJDWM010000695.1 GCA_022825595.1 Bryobacterales bacterium
CACGACCACGTCGTGGGCAATCCTACGTGCCGGGGCTGAGCAGAGAAAAGATGATGCTGATACATCTCCTTGCTATGATTCTACTAATGACGATAGGTTGCATCTACGAATGCACCGTTGCACCTCGGACTGCAAACCGGGGGTCTTGTTCAAGCGGAAGTGCGCGCTGAAGAAACCGTGAGTGATTGGTTCGGAGGTGGCCAGCACTCGGATGGACAGATTGGGAGGCTCCGTGCCGGGACGGCTCTGTACGCTGCGCAAGACCGGGGAGGGGGAGGCTCTCGCAACGCGCAGCCCACAACTCGCAAGGAGGCGCGAAGAAAGGACGCCAGCTCAAGGCATCGACCTTGGACATAGCCAAGTACGTGGTCTTGATCACTGCCGTGCCCGAGGACGGGAGGACAGGGTCCGAATTCCCGGACTGGTTCGGCACTCGTTGCCAGGGTGAGTCGCTCTTCAATCGCTTCAAAACCTTGGCTCAGATGGGGAGTCTGCCCAGATTCTTTGAGGGCAAGGGACAGGCAGGGTTGTACGGCAGAACTGCTCGGATCCGTGCTGGTCGAGAACCTGAAGTCAATCGCAGGCTCTTTTCCCCGTGGGGCAAGGAGCTGCGCGAAGCTCGCGGCAAGCGTCAACCGCAACCGACACGCCACTTTCCTACTCCACCAAGAGTTGACGCCTATGGTTGAATGGGGTGGGACAATCGTCGGCTTTGTGGGCCACCCTCAAGTTCATTAAGCCAGCGGTTTGGCCGGGAAGTGAACTCGAGCTAAAGGCCTAGCATCGCCGTAATCGGTACTAGCCAGTGAAAGCCTCGACCGGATTGGCCACGTTCAGTTCAACCGCGATGACCCGATATGGTCGCAGGATGCCCTAGCAGCGATGTAAGGTGAATCGGGGGCGGATGCAATGCAGCAGAGTCGCGGGAGTAGCGGAATGCCGGAGATAAGAGTGTTGAAGCCCGTAGACTTGTGGACGGTTTGGCCCAACGAGGCGCACGACTTCACGCCTTGGCTGGCCAATCACATCGATCGGCTGGGTGACGTGCTGAACTTGAGACTGGAACAGGTGCAAACGGAGGTAACGTTGCCGAGGGCCGGTCGTGTCGACATCTGTGCCCTGCAATCTGAGACCGGCGCGACCGTAGTGATCGAAAACCAACTAGGGGGATCGGATGATTCGCACTGCCTCCGGTTGCTGGGCTACGCCGCCAATGCGGAAGCCAACATCCTAGTGTGGGTGGCGCGCAGTTTCACTTCCTACCACCGAAGCATCCTGAAATGGCTAAACGAAGCCGACACAATCGACGTGTACGCCGTCGAAGTGCGGGCTTACTGCGTTGGCAAAGCCTTAGCAGTCAATTTTTGTCCGGTAGTGGAGCCACTTCAATCGCAACCGAGCACATCCCGTCCCACGAGAACGACCGCGAGCACTCTCTACGCAGAGTTCTATCGACCGTTGGTGGCTCGGCTGCGCCACAGAGGTGTGCAACCGGTCGGGAAGGGTGGATGGCGAGGCCGGTGGCGGTCGTTCCAGACGCAAGATCCCGATGTCGTCTACGCCACGGAGTTCACGGACCGAAGATTCGCGGTGTTCCTATCCATTGGCGGGACCGGCCACCAAGAAACGTTCCGCGCGCTGCGTCGGCACCGGGAAGATATCGACAGAGAAGTGGGCGAAGCCGTCTCGTGGCAAGAGACAGAGGAGCAGTCCCTCGTCATGTTGGAGAGGAACGAGGCGGTCAGTTTGACGGCCCCGGAGGGAGAACTGGAGGCGGTTCGCCAGTGGATGGCCGAAAACCTGCTCGTGCTCCGGCGTGCCCTGCAGCCACACTTGGATGAGGTGATGCGTGCCAAGGGCGCTGGTCCCGACGAAGTGATGAGTGCAGACTGAAGCGTTCGGATCTTGGTCGCCGGGCGGCATCGGCGAGAACGTTCCGGCGTGCGCGTCCTAGACAATCGGCGCGCCGCCCTGGTTTGCGCAGACACCGGGCGCTTGCTACAGAATCGCCGAGACCGGTGGGCCGACGCCTGCGGCCTTCGCCCGCCAGCCGGCCAGTCCGAGTCGCTCCCTCCAGCCCTTGCCAGACCGAATGCTGTAGCGTCTGGGATGGCATGGCTCTGGATGAAGCTTGGAAGGGAAGTGCTACCGCCACCTCGGCTTCGGCATCGGAACTCCACTCGCATGAAGCGTGGGCGCGATTTCCTGTTCCGAAGCGTAAAGCGATTCGCGACGTTTGCCATACTACCGCTGGCCTCGTATACGGCACAGATCGCGCATCGCTGCAACTTGATCAACTCGGCCTTTGTGTGAAAAGGTCATCGCTCATCGCTATCTTGCGCACCTGATTCCGCGACACGTCGAGAGTGCGAGCGACTTGCGCCGATCTCTCGCGGTCCCACGACCGCCCAATGGTCTCCCGATGCACAGCGTCGGAAGTCTTGCTGGGTATGACGGTTCGGCCGGGAGGTGGCTGGGGGGACTGCAGGGTAGAGTTTTCGGACCACACCGACAGTTCCAAGTCCTAGTCCTTGAAGAGGAGTCACTACGATTCAGGGGAACTGCATGCTCGCCTTGGAACCCTCCTCTAGGGGCGACGCCTCCGCCATTGCGCAATAGCCGGTCTACATCCAGGTATCGCTGTTGCGTGGCGGAACAGATAGTGCCAGACCTGCGACCTCCGCAAGCAACTCCTCGACCCTCTCGGCCACGACCGCGATGTCGCCGACTTGGCCGAGCAGGCCAGCCGGGCTCACCGGGCGCAGCAGCGCCGGTAGCTGTGCCGACACCATACCCCGCGAAGCGTAGGCGCGTCATGCGAGCGTTCATGCCCCGGATCTCCTCGGGACCCTCTCCACAGCCGTCGTTCAAGCTCTTGTGCTGACCACCACGTCAGCACTGCATCGCAAAGGGCACCAAATTCCCTCTAAGCATGTCCCGAATACTACTCAATCCCCGTGCACCTCCGATCCCGCCTCGAAGCTCCCTAGGACTTCCTCCACGAGCAACA
>JAJDWM010000136.1 GCA_022825595.1 Bryobacterales bacterium
GTCCCGCCCGGCGATTGCCTCAGCGCAGCGCTCCCGAATGGCCGCCAGCCGGTCTAGGTGGCCGATGACCGCGGCGGTGTCGTCCGACCCAAGATCGCTGGGCAGCAGCGATCCGAAGACTCCCGCCGTACCGACCTTTACGGAGAGGTGGCGTGCCCCTGCCGATGTGAGGAAACGGTGGCCAGCTGCGATCACCTCGGCATCCGCCCTTAGGTGGGCGTCGCCGAGGACCTCAATGCCGGCTTGGGTGAACTCGCGCCGCCCTCCCGAGTGCGGGCGACAGTATCGGAAACATGGCGCCACGTAATACAGCCTGTGAGGCCCCGGGAGCCGATCCAAGGCCCCCGAAGCTACCATGCGGCACACCGGGGCCGTCATTTCCGGCCGCAGCGCGTACTCCTCGTGGTCGCAATGGAACGTCAGCAGCGAGTTCTTGATCTCTCGGCCTGACCGCGCGCCGAACAGGTCGGCGCGCTCGAACGTCGGCGTGGCGACTTCCGAGAACCCGTAGGACTGCGCAGCCGAGGCGAATGCAGCCTCAAGGCGGCGCCGTGCGGCCATCTCCTCGGGCGGGCTGTCCCTAGTGGCCGGCGGCGGAACGTGCTCTAGCATGGCGGGAAGGCACCGTGCGTTCGGGCTCGGCGGCCTGCTGTGGCCGGGGCGGGCACCGCCCCTAGCCCTAGCCCCCAATTCTACCGAGCGCCAACACCCGCGCCGAGTCGCCTCGTCGGATCTCTCGTTGAGCGCGGATTGGAGGGGCCGAGGCCACCGGGGGCTTGCCGAAACGTCTAACTGCACCGATGGCCGCATGTGATTTGTTACCATGGGAGCGGAACTGTCCGCCAGTCCGGCGCGACTGGGGGAGTTCTCCGGCGGGCCTGCCTAGGTGCTTGGCCCTTCACCCTGGAATCGCCCCCATTTGGTCTGAACCATGCAAGCCGTCAGCCCGTCCCCCACAGGGGAGACTGCATACCAAGCCCATTCGGAGATCGTCAACGATTTCAGCATCCAGGTCGCAACGGTCAACGGCTCTGGGAGCCAGTCGTCCAACCTGGTGCTGCTGCGGGCACTGTTCCACATGGGCGTCCCGGTCTCGGGCAAGAACCTATTCCCGTCAAACATAGCCGGTCTGCCGACTTGGTACACCATCCGGGCCAATAAGGCCGGGTTTACCGGGCGTAAGAAGGAAATCGACCTGCTGGTCGCGATGAACGCGGAGACGGCGCTCAGGGACGTGCAGGGCTTGGAGCCCGGTCGGACGGTGGTCTACGACGAACCTTTGGCGCTCGATTCCGTGCGCGACGACCTGTGCTACTACCCGGTTCCTTTCGATCGGCTCACCGTCCCAGTCTGTCCCGTGCCCAGATTGCGCAAGCTAGTTCGCAACATGGTCTACGACGGTGTGCTGGCGTGGCTGCTCGGGATCGACATGGAGGAGATCCGCGGCGCGATAAACAAGCAGTTCTCGACCAAGCCGAAGGCCGCCGCGATCAACTGGAACGCCGCGGTCGCAGGCTTCGAGTGGTCCGCCCGCAACCTTGTCAAGCGCGACCCGTACCGCCTCGAGCGCATGGACGCGAATCGTGGCAAGATCATCGTCGAGGGTAACGCAGCGGCGGCGCTCGGAGCCGTCTTCGGAGGCGTTTCGGTGATCACTTGGTATCCGATCACGCCCTCGTCGTCGCTGGCTGAGGCTGCCCAGGGATACCTCAAGCGATTCCGTACGGACCAGGAGACGGGAAAGGCGACATTCGCCATCGTCCAGGCGGAGGATGAGCTTGCCTCAATCGGCATGGCCGTCGGGGCAGGCTGGGCCGGGGCTCGGGCGATGACGACCACGGCCGGGCCGGGCATCTCGCTGATGTCCGAATTTGTCGGGTTGGCGCACTTCGCCGAGATTCCGGTGGTCCTGATCGACGTGCAGCGCATGGGTCCGTCCACTGGCCTTCCAACCCGCACCTCCCAGGGGGACCTCATCTCGGCTGCTGACCTTTCGCACGGCGACACCATTCACCCACTGCTGATCCCCTCCACCCCTGAGGAGTGCTTTGACTTCAGTGCCCGCGCCTTTGACGTGGCCGAGAGGCTGCAGACTCCGGTGTTCGTGATGCTGGACTTGGACCTCGGCATGAACTACTGGGTTGCCGACAAGTTCGAGTACCCCGACTGGCCTATGGACCGTGGCAAGCTGCTCACGGAGGCGGACATCGAGCGTCTGAGGGGGGATTGGGGCCGCTACCGGGACATAGACGGCGATGGAATCACGTACCGCACCGTCCCGGGCAACCGCCACCCGCAGGCGGCATACTTCGCCCGAGGCACCGGGCATGACGAGGACGCCAACTACAGCGAGCGGGAGGACGACTGGATCCGCAACCTGAGTCGGATCAAGCGCAAACTGGAGGGTGCCCGAGAGTGGTTGCCGGAACCGGTCATCGATGACCGCCCTGAAGCCACGGTCGGTTTGCTGGCGGCCGGCACGAGCCACGAGCCCGTGCGCGAGTCCCGCACCCAGCTGCGAGACGAGTACGGTTTCGAGACGGCCTACTGCCGCGTTCGCGGATGGCCATTCAGCGAGGCTGTCGAGAGGTTCATCGCCAGCCATGACCGCGTCTACGTGGTCGACCAGAACAGGGACGGCCAGCTCCGTCGGCTGCTGCGGCGCCAGTTTCCGGAGGACTACAGTCACCTGCGCAGCGTCTGCTACTTCGGGGGGCTTCCTCTGGACGCGCGCACGATCACCGACGCAATCGTCGAGAAGGAGCAGCTGTGAGGACTGCAACCGTTAGGCGCGCCCGCAAGAAACCGGCACCGAACCGCATCGGCCTCACGGTCGATCCCTATCGCGGGCTAAAGACGACGCTCTGTGCCGGGTGCGGCCACAATTCCATCTCCGAGCGCATCATCGAGTGCTTCTTCGAGATGGGCATCGACCCAACGCAGGTCATCAAGCTCTCGGGAATCGGCTGCTCCTCCAAGTCGCCGGCCTACTTTTTGGGCATGTCTCACGGCTTCAACAGCGTCCACGGGAGAATGCCGGCGGTGGCCACCGGCGCCATGCTGGCCAACAAGGGTCTGCTGGCCCTCGGCGTTTCGGGGGACGGCGACACCGCCTCCATCGGGCTGGGCCAGTTCGTGCACATGATGCGGCGCAACATCCCGATCGTCTACATCATTGAGGACAACGGCTGCTATGGTCTCACCAAGGGCCAGTTCTCGGCCACCGCCACTCTGGGCTCGAAGGCCAAGTCCGGGATTGCCAACGAGCTGCCGCCGATCGATACCTGCGGTCTGGCGGTGCAGCTAGGGGCCACCTACGTGGCGCGCTCCTTCTCCGGGGACAAGAAGCAGCTGCAGGCGATCATCAAGGCGGCGTTAGCACACCGGGGCACTGCGGTGGTCGACGTGATTTCGCCCTGCGTGACTTTCAACGACCACGTTGGCTCCACCAAGAGCTACAAGTACGTCCGGGAGCACAATGTCCCGCTGCAGTCGATCGGGTTCGTCCCGCACTTCGACGAGATCCATCTCCAGGGCGAGGTGGCCCCGGGGGCCGAGTACGAGGTGGAGCTGCACGACGGCTCTACTCTGCGGCTCAAGAAGCTCGAACCGGACTACGATCCCACGAGCCGCATCGGGGCGCTGGACCGCATCCACTTGGCCAACAAGGAGGGCCAGGTGCTCACGGGAGTGCTGTACGTCAACACCCAGGAGCCGAGCTTCACCGAGTTGCTGAACCTGGACGACACTCCGCTGGCAGAGATCGGTCAGGACCGGTTGCGTCCCCCCAAGAGCGCGCTGGACGAGGTGATGGCCGACCTCGCGTAGCCCGGGCTTCTGTCAGGGCTCCGGAGGGCTACCTGCCGCCTCTGGGACTTGGACGCGGCTGATTCTTGGCGGATCGCCCTCCACGCGCAGTTCGGCCGGTTGCAGCCGGCACTCCGGGACTCTGTCTCTCGTGTAGAACCGGATGCCGTAGGAATTGTGCCGGCGCACGTCGCCGATGCACGCGTCCAGCAGCCGCACCCGCTCAGCCCTGACAAACTCCCTCGCTCCGGCCTGCGCACTGATGACCGGATAGGTCTGCAGTTTCAGCAAAGCCAGCGCCACCGCGACGGCCGCGGCCGTGACCGGCACGGCTGTGCTGCCGGACAGCCTCGCGGAGGACCACGCAGCAATTGCGGCGAAGATCGCCCCTAGTGCGGCCGAGCTCGCCACCGTGCCGACGTCGAGACGACCCCACGCCCTCCAGAAACCGTCGGCGAGCGCGTCGGGAAGCAGTGCCGCTGCAAGCGGCAGGAGCAAGAGCACGGCTGCCGATGCGGCCAGCAACGGCCGCATCGGCCGCTCCTTCCAGCGCAGAGCCAGCAGGACCGCGAGCGGCGGCAAGACTGGCAGCACGTAGGCGGGTAGCTTGTTCACTGATATGGAGAAGAACACCAGCGGGCCCACCGCCCAGCCCGCCAAGAAGCGCCTCCGCGGTCCCCCCGCGATCGACTTCCAGCGCAGCGAGCCCAGCAGCGGCGTCCAGGGCAGCAGGAAGACCGCCAGCACAGGAGCGTAGAACCACCACGGCTGCACATGCTGCAGGGATGAGCTGACAAAGCGCTCGAAGTGGTGGCGGACAAGGAATTCCCGTACGAAATCGTCGCCGTTCGCCAAGTAGCAGGCCGCGTACCACGGCAGGCATGTGGCGCAGAACGCTCCAAGAGGCAAGGGCCCCGCCAGCTCTCGGAGCCTGCGCGGCTGCCCCACAAGTGTGGGGAGGACGGCAAGAGCCGCCACCATTGGCCCAACGAGTCCCTTGCTGAGCGCCGCCATGCCCAATAGGCCGCCAAAGGCGGCACGCTCGCCAGGCGAAGTTGCGCCGTCGGCCCTCGGCCAGTCAAGGAGGCAGAGCAGCGCGCCTGAAATGAACACTGTCAGCGGAGCGTCAACGATGCCTGCATCGGCACAGGCGACCCAGCCGGCCGCCGTCGCTAGGAGGCACGCCGCCACGGTGGCCGTCTCCCCGCCAAAGCTGCGGCGGACCCTCCAGTGGAAGAACGCAAGGAATGCCAAGCACAGGAGGGCGACCGGAAGGCGCGTGAGACTCTCGGCGCCCGCGAGATGGCCCAGACCTCCGAGCCAGAAAAGCATGGGGGGCTTCTCGAACCAAGGTTCGCCCCAGAGTCGCGGAGTGACCCAGTCTCCGGACTCCGCCATCTCTCTTGCGATGGACGCATAGCGTGGTTCGTCAGGGCCGACGAAGCCCCGGCGTTCGAGCGGAACCAGATGCAGGAGCAGAATGGCCGCCACTACGAGGGCCGCGACTCTGGCCGGCGACGGGGATGCCGTCACTTTTGCAGCGGCGTAACGACGATTCGGCGGAACTCGACGGCGCCGTGGTCACCTTGCAGCGAGATCGGGCCGGGCTGGCCCTCACGCCAGTCGGTTGCCATCGCAGTGAAGCCCTCGATGACTTGGCGTTCGATTGTTGGTACGCCGTTGAGCGAGACCGAGAGTTCCCGTCCCACAAGGCGCACGTCCAGCGTCTGCCACTCGCCGGCGGGCCGGCTGGCGTTCGTGGAAGGGGCGATGCGGCCATACAGGGCGCCGTTCCCGTGGTCGCTGGCGGGCTGTCCGTGGTCGTCCAAGATCTGGATCTCGTAGCGCCCTCGCAGCCCGATGCCCCCGTTCATGCCAGCATGCACGCGGTACTCCGCCTCGAGACGGAAGTTCCAGAACTTCCGGTCCGACACGAGCACGTCAGCGCCGTCGTGGTTCTTCAGGGCGCCGTCTTCGACATACCACCCGTCCTCCCGACCGGGACGGAGTGTGTGCCATCCCTCAGTGCTCTTGCCGCCGAACAGCACGACGGGTTTTACCGGCTTCCAAGTGCCGTCGTCACGATCTCGGATGTCAGGTACGCGGCGGCCAACCCAGAGAAGAGCGCCTCGCTGTCGCTGCGCCACTCCGTGCAACACGTCGCCCCGGAGGGCGGCGGTCACGGGAGTGCGCACGACCCGCTGCGGATCCCGACGGAAGCGCCGTTCGAGGTGGAACCGCAGTTGGCCGCCCTCGATGAGCGCGTCGTGGATCGGATCCAGCTGCCCGCCGGGGCCGCCCCCGACCATGAAGCCCGTTATCGCGCCCCGCCCCGCCCCGCTCACCTCCAGCCACAGCACTCGGCCGGCATTCTCGCCGAGTGGTTCGATCATCCACCGGCCATTCAAGGCCTCGTCACCGGCGGCCACTGTGGCCGCTGCGGACAGCAGCGCGATGGCGAAGAGGCGAGAGATGGCGGGCACAGCGCCCATCATATATCCCGGTCGGAAAGGTGCGGGCCCCGGCGCCGGGACCGGTTCCCAGTCCTCGCACGCTCGCCGAGAGCTCGTGGATCACGGCGTTCAGGCAGCGCTCCGCCACTCGCAAGAGGGGTCTCCCGCACTTCAGTCGCAATTGAACGCCTCGCATGCGTCTAGGTGGCAGGACGACAAGGCCTGTCCGGTCTCACCAATGACCATCGTCCGGGTCGCGACTCACTGGGCTGCGCGCGGGCTTTTGCAGCGGATCTCGCACTCGCCGGTGTCGTGTTTGTGGGTGGCCCCGCACGTCAGCCGGATCGTGTCTGGTACTCCACGTGCGTGACCCCCAGGCTGGTCCGCTGGTGGCACTGGATCTGGACCATCAGATCTCGGCCGTGGTGCTCGACGGCAGTGACTAGGCAGAGTCGGAACACGTCCTTGGGTCCTTCCTCCCGAGGAGTTAGGCGCAACTGTGAGAGGTCAATGACCTAGTGGCGGAGTGGCATACGCCAGTTGTCAAGATCGCGACGGCGTCTGCAGCGGTGTTTGTGCTCCATCCATTGCCTCAAACGCTGGTAGGGCCCCTTGAGCACCGCTTGGCTCAAGTGTTGCAACGGACCCAGCACCTGAGCGCGAGCGAAACTGAACAACGTCTCGCTAGTCTCAGGAGTCCATTGTGTTGGCGCGGAGGGGTTTACCGGGCACGCCGAAGCAGCGAATACACGACGCTTCTAGTCGAGACCGCTCCTGAAGAGCTAGTGCTGGCTAGTTCTACGCGGGAAGTGAGCGTTTCGTTCGACCACCTCACGATCCGCTAGGAGTCTGCGGTTTGGTAAGTATGCTCACGAGGGTTCCCAGCGCCATGAGTACGGCTAGGATGATGGCACCTATCGGAGCGAACTTGGAAAGTAGAGCGCAAGCGAGCAGGGCCACGAGTGTATTGGCGTTCCCCCAACTTCACCTGCACGGCGTGAGTCTCGACCGCCGTACGCTCGATGTGGGCGGTGTGCTACTGTGCGTTTTCGGCCATCGTGATGACGCGATCGGCGAGACCCGGCTTGACCCGCTCCAATGCGGGAAGCATTTCGGGTGGAGGGATTGGACCTTGGTAGCGGGTGGCGACTATCCCTGATTCTTGGACCTGTTTCTCGTCGGGCTCGTTTAACGTCAGCTCCCGAGGTGTTATCGGAGACAGTTCCTTGTCATCGCCGTTGCTATCTCCCGCCATGCCTACTGATCGCCTTTCGCATGTAGTTACCGACGCGCTCGAAATCTCTGCGGAGTCGGTCTACGCGGTACTTCGGCACTGGCACGGGCTCATGCGAGGACAGCTGGGACAGATCGAGTTCCGTGACCACTGGAGCCATTGGGAGGGCATCGGTGATTCCAGGTCGGCAGTCCGCCAGCGGGTTCAGGTTATAGGTTCTCTTGACGAACTTCGGCTTGCGCAGAACCTTGGACTTGACTGGCCGAGAGAACGTACAGAGAAGCGGTCGGAGCGACATCTGATTCTCACTTCGTGCCGTGCTCGTTCGAAGCCATATTGGGGTACC
>JAJDWM010000070.1 GCA_022825595.1 Bryobacterales bacterium
GGTTGCTAAGGTTACTAAGCGTCCTAAGGTAGACGTTTCTCATCGGCTGACGAGCCGATCTTCTTCCCAGAAAGCTCCGATTCCAACCTTTCCCTCGTTTCCAGCACATTGTCATGTGACCGTCAGGTGTTGAGTATTCAAACTGGATCTTGGCTTTGCCCCTCTCGTCGCAGTGCTTTCCTTGCTTTGGTCTGTAGTCAGGGAACAGAGTGGATGGAACAAAGTCTCTGACACCAGCCCCGGGCACCTTGTACGCGGATGCTGCCGCGAACAGCAGGGTGGACTTTCCGGATCCATTCGCTCCAGCAACTACGCTGACCGGGTAGTTAAGTTTGATTCTGAGATCCTCGATTCCACGGATTCCGGACAGATGGATCTCGGATAGGAAGTGCGGGACGTGCGGTTGTCTTCCCTGCAACTGCCGCCAAAGGCGGTGCAGCCGACGCTCAATCATGGGGACGGTCCTTCACACTGGATGATACTCGCGAGTCTGGCGCTCGCCCGCTCCTGTTGTATCCGGCAGCTGCCCGTCTGGTCGGATCGGGTCACTTGGCAGAGGAACGTCTGAGAGGCGCCCCGGCAACATCGCGTCGCTGGCTTGCTAGGACACCCAACGGGAATCCCCGCTCCGAATTGGCTGCTGTCGGCTTGGCCCACCGTCGAAGCGTGTCGCTTATCTCGATCGCTGACGGCCGCTCCCGCGGCCTGCACGGTCCGGCTTGCGAGACTTGCTCGCATTCAGGCCCCAAAGCAGCATCCGGCGATCGTCCAAGTCGTGGCAGCTTAGGTTCGGCCGGTTCGCCAGCCCATGTCTTTTCGCTCTCCTGCGGCCCTCGCGTGTCAGGCTTTGTGTGAGAATTGGACCTCTCGGCTGCGGAGCATCACCGTTCTCCATGCCGCCGGACATCGCGTTGCAGCGCCGGGCAGCGGAGCGCCCGTGGGTCCCTGTCCCCTCGCTGTGAAGGGCCATTCTGTGGACCTGATCCGCTGTTCAAACGAACACCACACCCGCATTCGACTCCCGAGGGCCATCGTCCCATCTTGCTCCCGCACATTGGTCGAGTTCGTCGTGGAGTCGGCCTTCGGACCGGCCGACACTCGCTCTTTCGGGAAACGTCCGCACCGGAGATTGCGACGGTCGGGCTCGCTGACTCACGGATTCTCGTCTTCGCGTCCGTGGTCGGCCTGTAGGCGGGGACGATGACGGTCGACTAACGCATCCACGAGCACGAAAGCGACGCGGCCGGGCTGGCGCCATGGCAGGTCCTGCTCGGAGACTTGGCATCTCCGCTTGCAACAGACGGCAGGACTGGCAGGTTTGACGCATCAACCCCTGCACAACGCTGAGGGTTGCCTCGCGTCCCTTGGACCAGCGCCGTGCTTTCCCGCTTGTGCCAACAGAATCGCCCAGCGTCGACTCTGGGCCTTGTGTCGTCCGCCCGGATTCCGGGCGTACCATGCACTGCCGGCGGCAGCCGAGGGGGTCCAGAGCGCTGTCGGCGAGATGAACCACAATGCTGCGGTTGTGCCGTGTTCCGGCCCTGCCCGCGAGTAGAGGTGCCCGGACGTTCCGAATCCAACAGACGTAAGCTTCTCGTTGGAGGTCGGCACCGTCCAGGCCACGGGTCATCAGGCCAAGGAAGCAACTGTGTACCGGGCGCGACCTCTCAGCTCGGAAGAGCTTGGGACTGGGCTGGGTGGCTGCGACGGAGGCCGGGAGATGACGGTGGTAGGCTCAGCGCTTCGAGGTTGTAGATGCGCCGGCAATCGGTCACGCAACCGAGCGGGGGATCTGGATCCTCAGCCTGCCTCTTGCCACCCTCACCGCATGCTCTCGCAGCGATGTATGCTCGTTGCAGCGTGGCGAGACGATCGTTCATCGCCATGCTGGCCGCGATTCGTGGAGGACTCGTGCTACGGAGACTACTCGTAACGGGCTTTAAGTCACTCGAGGACGTGAGTGTCAAGTTTCCTCGTATGACAGTACTCTTCGGCCCGAATTCGGCAGGGAAGAGCAATTTGCTTGACGCAATCCAAGCGCTTTCTCGCCTTGGCACGGAGCGCACTCTGATGGACGCCCTCGAGAGTTGGAGGATCCGGGGCTCCGCCTTTGAACTTTTCGCTCTTCCGCGAAGTGGCCTCATTGATCTCGACGTGACTTCCAAGGCTCGCTTCTTGATCGAATCCGATCTCGAGATTCCACAAGAACCGAGCCGCCGGAAAGCGCGTTACCGTTATCGAATTGAAGTCGAAATCGGTTATCTCTCAGGTGCCTTGGCCAACTGTGGCGAGTACCTCGCAGCTCTGAAGGCGTCCGGCGATACTTCGGGTGTACCCGCTATCGAAGAAACCGAGGACAAGCTTGTCATCCGAAGACAGCGCGGCAGCGGGCGCCCTCGAAAAGAAGACACCGGACTAAACTACACCATCCTCTCGGACCCTCGATTGGCATCGCCAGTTTACAAGTACATCGAACGCACACGGAGCGAGCTACAAGACTGGAGAACATACTTCCTTGATCCGCGGATTGCGATGCGTTCAGACAAGCCACCTATGGATGTTAGGGATATTGGTATTCTAGGCGAGAATATTGTCCCGTTTCTATACAAGTTGAAAGACCAGATGCCTAAGCACTTCGCTGCTATTCTTCGCACACTCAGGACGATCATTCCGAGCATCTCAAGCATCGATGTGAATCTCGACAGACGCGGAATCCTGAACTTCTCATTACGGCAGGGCGGAGCGACGCTCTCGTCTCGGATTGTTTCCGACGGCACACTTCGTTTGCTTGCCCTGTGCGCGATCTGTGTCAACCCATGGAACGGCTCCCTCTTGGCCCTTGAGGAGCCCGAGAATGGTGTGCATCCGCGACGCGTTGCACTCATCGCCAAGATGCTGACGTCGCTGGCACTTGACCAGCGTCGTCAGGTCATCGTTACTTCTCACTCGCCGCTCTTCTGCGACGCCGTGCTGAAGGAGGCGCGTTCCAGATCTACGAACGAAGTCGGTTTGTTCATAGTCCGCCGTAATGGTAGTGGGACAGTTGTCGAGCAGTTTCAGGATCGAGGTCCCCTGTTCACTGACCCAGAGATTGCTGAAGCGCTCTCGATGCCGAT
>JAJDWM010000332.1 GCA_022825595.1 Bryobacterales bacterium
TCCACGCACATGTCCTACGCCATGATCGTTGCCGAGGAGTTCACCCGGGAGTCGATGTTCGCCGCGCTGAAGGCCCGGCACGCCTATGCGGCAACAGACAACATCGTGCTGGACTTCCAGGCCGAGGACGGGCAAGGCCGACGCTACATCATGGGGGACATCATAGACTCCGATCGTGCGCCCCGGCTGACGATCCGCGTGATCGGCACAGACCGGATCAAGCAGTTCGTGATCGTCAAGAACGAGCAGATCGTGTACACCAGCCACCCCAACCAAGAGCAGTACTCGTTCGAGTACACCGACAGGAACTTCGAGGCGGGTCAGAACTACTACTACATCCGGGCCCTGCAGAACGATGGCCAGGTGGCCTGGAGCTCCCCGATCTGGGTCGAGTAACTAGGCCAGAACCTGTTCGCGCCCACGTGCTAAACCGGAGGTACGCCATGCTCCGTCTCTCGCTCCTCTCCCTGGCCCTGTCCGCGAGCGTCCCGGCTCTTGCACAGTCCGAACGCCCGCCAAATTTTGTCGTCCTGTTCGCCGACGACCAAGGCTGGGGCGACCTGGGATCCTACGGCCACCCGGATATCCGCACGCCGCACATCGACCGCATGGCGGCCGAGGGCGTGCGCCTGACGAGCTTCTACGCGGCGCCGTTCTGCGGTCCGTCGCGCGCGGCCCTGATGACCGGCTCTTACCCTCCGCGCAACAGCCTGGACTTCAATCACACCCCCGAGGCAACCACGGGCATCCACCCGGACGAGATCACAGTCGCAGAGATCCTGCAAGAGCACGGCTACGCCACCAAGATGATCGGCAAGTGGCACCTCGGCGACGCACCGCCCTACAGGCCCCACCGCCATGGCTTTGACTCGTGGTTCGGGATCCCGTACTCGAATGACATGTGGCGCTACCACCCAATGATGCCGATCCGAAAGCCGGAGGACGAGCGCATGCAGGGTGCGCGGGAGCGGGCGGCAATGACCGGGTACGCTGGCCAAGGGCGGTACTACAACCTCGACGCAGGACAGGGGTTCCCGCAGCCCCTGCCGCTGATGCATGACGACGAGGTGGTGGAGACGGATCCGGACCAGCGCCAGCTCACAACGCTGTACACGCGGCTGGCGCTGGAGTTCATCGACGAGAACCGCAACGCTCCATTCTTCCTGTACCTGCCGTATGCAATGCCGCACGTGCCTCTCTTCGTCTCCAATGAGCGATGGGGGCGATCGCTGGGCGGGCGATACGGAGATGTCATTGAAGAGCTGGACTGGTCCGTCGGACAGATCTTGGCCAAGCTCGATGAACTCGGACTCGTCCGTGACACCCTAGTCGTGTACACCTCCGACAACGGCCCTTGGCTGGAGTACGGCATCGATGCCGGCTCAGCCGGCCCGTTCAAGCTTGGCAAAGCCACGACATGGGAGGGCGGGATGCGAGTTCCGGGAGTTTTCTGGATGCCCGGGCGGCTGCCCGCGGGCCGCGTGAGCTCGGCCGTGGCGGCCAACATGGACCTGCTGCCGACATTCGCGGCCCTAGCTGGAGCGGAGCTGCCGAACGACCGGGCACTCGACGGCCGTGACCTGTGGCCGCTGCTGAGCGGCGAGACCGAAGCGTCGCCACACGAGCACTTCTACTACTTCGCCGGCCGCGGCAGCGGCGGCAGGACTCGTCTTCAGGGCATCCGGAAGGGCCGCCACAAGCTGCGGCTTTCCACGAACGCGGAAGGCGACCTAATCGCGGAGGAGCTATACGATCTGCACGCCGACGCGGCGGAACGGTTCGACATTAGCGGACGCAACACCGCGCTCGCCTCGGAACTGCTGGAGGAAGCGAAGGTGTTTCTGGCGGATCTGGAAGCCAACACCCGACCGTTGGGACGCGAGTGAAGAATCCGTAACGGCAGCACGATTCTGAGCTGAACTCCGCCAGATCGAAGCCCGCGCCGACCGACGACTTGCGCACTCGTGCGGGGCAGAGGGCTATACCAGGGGCGAGAATCGTTCCATGAGGAGCAGACCAGCGTCAGAACGCCCTCCATATTGAGACATCGCTGCAGCGGGCAGATGATGAATTGGATGAAGAGACAGGGTCCGCCGCCCTCGGGCCATGCGAGGGTGCGCAATCAGCGTTTCGTGCGAGCGCTAATTGACGTCCTCGCTGGGAGAACGTTCGTGAGTCCACGATTCTCGACACCCCGTTGCCCAACCGATGCACGATCGGAGGATATGGCCAAGATCGGCGCTGACATGTATCGGAGCTTCCAGTTGTTCACTGACGGGCAAGAGAACTGAAAAGCGTCAGCGGAGTAAGGGTGCGCCTTCGTAGTTGAGCGTCCCATGGCCGATCATCCCCGATGAGGTCATTGGTCGGCTTCCCGCGAATGCTAGGGGATCGGTGATCGAGGGGGCAGCATTCAGCGGGCTTCTTCGGCCACCTTCGATGTTCGGTCACCTTGATCAAGTGCCCGAACGCGGCGCGGGTCGGATCCTGGCAATGGCCGAGCGAGAGCAATCGCGCCGAATTGGATGCGAGAGCAAACGCCAGGAGCCTGCAGCGAATGACGGCATTCGCGCCCAGTGGATTGGCCTCGCACTACCGCTCTAGAGTCCTGTCCTGAAGAACGGCCGACGGTGGCTGCAATGCCGACAGGCTCACGCGCTAGAGAAGCTCCAGCTTCCTGAGGCTAATGTTGACAGGGTAGCTACTGGTCGCTACCGTGAGGACATGCGATCGGTCGGCATCAAATTGCTGAACAATCGGTTGAGCCAGTACGTCCGGCTCGCCGAGTCGGGCGAAACGATCCTGGTTACGGACCGTGACCGGGTAGTGGCGGAGCTTGGTCCATTGAGGGAGAGCCGGAGCCCGGTCCTTGCCGATGCCGTTCTGGCCGACGCCGTGCGGTCCGGCATGCTCACGCCGCCAACGCTGGCTGGCTCGGGGCCGCCGCCGAAGCCTCCACCGGTCGCCCGGCTCGACGAAATCTTGGCGGAACTAGATGACAGCCGGAGCGACCGATGATTTATCTTGACACTTCCGTCGCGCTCGCGCACCTGCTCGCCGAGGACCGCCAGCCGCCGGCGTCGCTCTGGGACGAGACCCTAGTCTCCAGTAGGCTGCTGGAATACGAGCTCTGGACCACGCTGCACCGGCGCAGGCTCGCAGGAGCCTATGGTGACGCAGCCCGCTGGCTGATCGGGCGGGTCGCGATGCTGGAACTCACCCCGACCGTTCTGGCGCGGGCCCTAGAAGCCTTTCCGGGACCCTGTCGTTTGCGGACACTCGATGCGCTTCATCTGGCGGCTCGTGCGTATCTGATCGATCACACTCAGCCGGTAGCACTCGCGAGCTTCGATCGGCGGCTGATTGCCTGTGCGCGCGCAATGAGTGTTCCGATCTTTGGCGCGAGAGCACTATAAGCCCCGCAATCGTGACACGCTGCGCAATCCTCCCCGGATAAGCCTGACCACGCACGGCCCGCCC
>JAJDWM010000667.1 GCA_022825595.1 Bryobacterales bacterium
CTCAGCTTTACGGAACCGACACCCGCGAGCGACAAGACCTGTCTCCGTGTCAGCGCCGATGGCACGCCAACAATGTATCAGCGGGTATTCGGGACAGATCCGCCAGACAGCAAGGTGAATGCACGAGTCGCCGAGCCGTGGCAAGAGACCAAGAGACCAGCGGTGTCCGGACTATTTAGAGGAGGCCCAGAACGCCCGTGAACTGTGGATGTTCCGGGGCCCATCTGGCACAATCGTGCCCGAGAGGCCAATCGTGGATCTCCCAATCTCTGGCTACACGATGGACACTGCTGTTAGAGGCTTCCGCCTAGCTGCGAGGAGTTCCGCCGCCGATTCTCGCCGGTTGGGACTCTGGAAGCGTTTGGGGGCCGTGACTGTCATTGCCCTACTGACGGTCGGCGCCTCGGCCGAAACGGTAGACCAATTGCTCCAACGCGGCGCCGAGTTGCAGCAGCGGGGCGATTCGGCCGGAGCGATTGCAGCGTTCCGCGCAGCCGTGAGCAGCCAACCGCGACGCTTGGACGCGGTCATGCAACTGTCAATTCAGTACCTGCGGACCGGACAGATCCAAGAGGCCGTGGCCAGCCTGCAGCGCGCGAAGGAGCTGGCGCCGCAGCACCCGGGCGTAGCGTATTTTCTTGGTCTGGCCTATTCCCAAGCAGACCGCTGTGGGGAGGCCCGCGAGGAACTCGATCTGATCCTGCGCCAGCAGCCCTCCAATGTCCAAGCGCTGCACCTCTCCGGCGTGTGCCTGCTCCGACAAGGCTTGCTCGAAGAGGGCATCGGCGTCCTTGAGCGCGTCCTGCAGGCCAGTCCCGACATTCGCCAAGCCCTGTACACGCTGGGGTCGGCCTACCTGAAGGTCGGTAATGTGCAGGCAGCTAAAGAGCTGGTCAGAACACGGATGGAAGGCGACGAAACGCCCGAAGCCCTGCTGATCAAGGGCTCGCTGCAAATCTCCGAGAAGCGCTATGGTGTCGGCCTCGCCCTGCTCGAACGTGCGCGCAGTGCGAACCCGCAGCTGCCGATGGCCAATTCCCAGATCGGCGTCGCCCTCCTGTATGAGGGCCGCAGAGCGCTTGCCGCCGAAGCCTTTCGCGCGGAACTCGCGATCAATCCCCGCGACTTCAACTCCAACGCGTTCTTGGGATGGCTCCGAGAGCAGGAAGGGGATTCTGAGCGTGCGCTCGAGCTGCTCCAGGCCGCGCACGGCCTGCAGGAATCGGACACGGGCGTGAAGTACCTGCTGGCTCAGTCCCATGCAACACAGCGCAACTGGCAGGAAGTGGCAACGCTGCTGGAAGACGTGACTGAGGCCCAACCTGAATTTACGCCGGCGCACGTCATGCTGGCCCGGGCCTACGCAAAGTTGAAGCGCACGGACCTGTTCCGGCGAGAGCAGGGGATCATCCGGAGGCTCAACGAGGAACAGCAGGAGCGCGACCTTTCCGGTGTAGACCAACTGTATGACGGCAAAGTTCTGGCGCTACCCTCGAAGGGCCCGGATCGGCGGTCCCCCGCACAGCCCCGGAAATGACACCGAACATAGCAAGCGCTGGAGCCACAGTGGGCACGGCAGGGCTGGTCTGCGCAGTGGTTGCAGGAGCCGTGGCTACGGCACAGACGGGGGCCGATGGCGGGCGGTCACCCATCCGCTTTGAGATCGTCCCGCCCGATGCGAGCGGCATCCACTGGAGGCACAACAACGCCCAGTCCGAAGAGCGCCACCTTCCCGAGACAGTCGGAAGCGGGTGCGCGTTCCTCGACTTCGATGACGACGGCTGGATGGACATATTTCTGATCAACAGCGGGCAATCGGACTTCTTCAGGCCAGAGACAGATCTGCGCAACGCCCTGTACCGAAACAATCGGGACGGTACCTTCACCGACGTCACCGAGATGGCCGGACTGGCCGGAGGGGAGTTCGGCATGGGCGTCTCGGCCGCGGACTACGACCGCGACGGGGACACGGACCTGTACGTCACGGCCTACGGTCGCAACCAGCTGTTCTCCAACCAAGGCAACGGGACTTTCTTGGAGATCGGCGAGCGGTCCGGGGTGGCCGCCAAGGGCTGGTTCACTGACGCGGTCTGGTTCGACTATGACAACGACTCGAACCTTGACCTGTTCGTGTCGGGGTTTGTCTCGTACAGCCAGGAAGAGTCCAAGTACTGCGGTGACAACGAGGCCGGCAGGCGGCACTACTGTATCCCGCGGTCGTTTCGGCCGACGACGTGCCTCCTCTTCCGCAATAACGGCGACGGTACGTTCCGGGACGTCAGTGTCGAGTCGGGTATAGCGAGCGTGGGGAGCAAGGCGTTTGGCGCCGTGGCAACCGACATCAACCGGGACGGCTGGCAGGACTTGTTCGTCGCGAACGACACCGTTCAGAACTTTCTCTTCGTCAACCAGCGGGACGGAACGTTCGTCGAGGAGGGCCTGCTCCTTGGAGTGGCGTACAGCGCTGCGGGCAATGCCCGGTCTGGAATGGGCGTAGATGCCGCCGACTTTGACGGGGACGGCTGGCAGGACCTGTTTGTGGCGAACATCGACCAAGAGATGTTCAGCCTCTACCGGAATGAAGACGGCCTCGACTTCGTCGACACGTCGCTGGAGATCCGCCGCGAGACTCTCCAAATGAGCGGCTGGGGCTTGCGCTTTGCCGACTTGGACCTCGACGGAGACCCGGACCTCGTCATCGCCAATGGCCACCCCGACGACATGATCGAGATGTTCAAGCCTCTGGTCACATACCGGCAGGAGCTGCTGCTGTTCGAAAACGAGGGAAAGGACATGCGCAACGTCAGCAGCACTGCCGGTAGCGCATTTCAGGAGCGCTACTCGGCCAGAGGCCTGGCCATCGGGGACTACGACAACGACGGGGACATCGACGTGCTTGTGTCGACCAACGGTGGGCCGCCGCTTCTGCTGAGGAATGTGACGAGCCGAGGCAATCATTGGGTGGGTCTTCGGCTGGTTGCCACTAGGAGCAATGCAAAGGCGGCCGGGGCCGAGATTAACTGGAGTGCCGGCGGAACTCAGCGAAGCCGGTATCGGGCGAGCGGAGGCAGCTACCTGTCGTCCCACGACCCGCGTGAACTTCTCGGCCTGGGATCAGCTTCGTCTGCGGACTGGGTCGAGGTCAGGTGGCCGAGCGGTACGGTCAGCCGACTGGAGAGCGTGAGAGCGGGGAGCTACGTCACGGTGCGCGAAGGCAACGGGGCCGAGCTCTAGGCGGACGTTCCCCGGGCTTCTCGGGGGGACTACAATCGAGCACGCCTCTTATTGAAGGACCGGGACCGGACCCTGCGAACGCGACGACTGTGTATGGGATTCTCTTCGAGTTCCCCGGACAATTCGCCACCGTGCAGGATCGTCATCAGTACCTGATTTGGATTCGTCTGTCCGAGATGCGAAGGCCCGTGACCAGCGAAGAACCCCAAGTGGATGAGATCGAACCTGCTCTCATAACGGCCCAGTCGAACGCTTACTTGAACACCGCGCTTCAGGACTTGATGCCGGAGACAGTGTGACAGCTGGGACTCGGCGGAGCCCAGCTTGCCACTGAACGGCTTCTTAGCACCTCAGAACCCACCGCGGCCCGAAGACGGATTCGCGACCGTGATGCTGACAGTAGTGGCAACGGTTCGGGGCGCTTCGTCGGGACGATCCCTGGAAGGCGGTGCCAGCTCGCTCGGTTCGCGTGTCAGCCCGACGTAGAAGAAGTGGAATGTGGATAGGTAGATCGCCAGCAGCGCGCCCGTGTAAAAGAATACGGTCAGGAATCGGCGGTCGAAGAGCACTAGGACGGGAGCCGTCCCGTCGCGCCAGACCTTCACGCCGAACCACGCCACGAACACCAGGGACCCGAATATCGGAAACCAGACGAAGATCACCTCTACCGGCCAGCTCATCTCCCCAATGGTGCCTGCCTACGCCGGCCATGCCTCTCCCGCGAGATCGCGAAGCCCTTGCTCGTCAAGGATCCCAACCCCTAGGCCCTCCGCCTTCTTCAGCTTTGAGCCGGCCTTCTTGCCTGCCACCAAGAAGCTGGTCCTGCGGCTGACCGAGCCCGTAACCTTGCCTCCAAGGCTCTCAATGGCGGCCTTGGCCTTCGCCCGCGACATGCTCTCCAGTGTGCCCGTCAGTACGAAGATCTTGCCGCCAAGGGGCTGAGTATCCTGAACCTCGAGAGACTCCCCGGCAAAGTTCAGGCCGGAGGTGCGCAGGCGCTCGAGCAGGCGCTTGTTCCGTTCGGAGGCGAAGAAGGCCTGAATGGATGCCGCGATCTGAGGTCCCACCTCCGGAACCTCTTCGAGATCTTCTCCGCCCGACGCAGCAATCGCGTCCAGACTCTCGAAGTGCTGCGCAATCAAAGTCGCCGTCCGGTCACCGACGTAACGGATACCGAGGCCAAACAGAAGCCTGCCCAATGGAGCGCGTTTGCTTCGCTCCAACGCCTCCAGGGTTTTCCTGGCAGACTTGGCGCCGAGCTTGGTAGTGCCGAGCCCGACCAGCTGTTGCTCGCAAAGATCGAACAGGTCCGCCGGATCCCGCACTGCTCCACTCTTGAGCAGCTGCCCCACCAATTTCTTGCTGAGACCCTTGACTCCTAGCCCGGACGCGAACTTGGAGATCGAACCGGCACTGTGGTAGCTACCCGTCCCATTTCCCGTCCGGCCTTCTGGTTCTGGCGTGGGCCACCCGCCCTCCGGAGGAGCGCAACA
>JAJDWM010000320.1 GCA_022825595.1 Bryobacterales bacterium
GCGTTCGCCACGTCACGCTTGTCCTTAGCGACGCGCGCGGGCAGTCCTGGCGCAACCTACGCTCCCGCGGGGCATCGTTGCAAGGACTCGTGCCGGCGGCCAAGAGCCGTCTGGAGCAGACGGCGGTCCTGACCGGCGGGATGGAGTCAGATTTCTTCACGAAGCTTGGCCCCGCCGTCCATGCCGGTCGAGCGGCCGCCCGGGCCCTTGCCGCAGCGGGCAGGGCGGCGCTTCCCGCCGCCGGCACGGTGTGGTCGAACGCGCAGCAGGCAGGCTTGGCCGCAGAGCCCTACGGCATCGGTGGAGGGCCTCCCCCCAGCGCGTTCATCTCCAGCGTCAGAGCGGGCTCGGAACTGCCGCAGCTCGCAGTCGTCCGCCTCGCCGGATCACCAGATTCGCAGGACAGGGAGCTGGGCCAATTGGCGGACGCGCTGCGGGAGCACCCGGTGTACTCCGGAAGCGTCCTGTTCGTCGTACCTACCGAATACCAGCGAGGGGCAGTTGCGGCGGGCGGGATGGTGCGCCGCGATTCGTCCCCCACCGGGCTGGTGTCGGTTCCGTCTGTGCTGCGCACCGTGATCTGGCTGCTCGGGCTACGCCCCATGACCCAGCTGGTGGCAGCGGCAGAGCCGCTGGCCGGCCTGTTCGTCGGTACGCCCTGACGCCCCCGGAATCTGGCGTCGAAGCCCGGTGAGAGACACTATGAAGGTCAGTGACAAGCAAGCTCCTATGAGCACGCGCAGGTTCAAGCGGGCCAAGCCCATCGTCGATTTCCCGGCAGTAGAGCGGGAGGTGAGCGAGTTCTGGGATGAAAACAAGGTGTTCGAGAAGAGCCTGGAGATACGGCAGGGGAAGGAGCGCTTCATCTTCAACGAGGGCCCTCCCACGGCCAATGGCCTGCCCCATAACGGCCATGTGCTGACAAGGGTCTTCAAGGACGTCTTCCTGCGCTACCGAACCATGGCCGGCCGCTACGTGCCGCGCAAGGCCGGCTGGGACACGCACGGCCTGCCGGTGGAGGTTGAGGTCGAGAAGGAGCTTGGGATCCACGGCAAGCGAGCCATCGAGGAATACGGGGTCGAGCGCTTCATCCGCAAGTGCATGGACTCGGTCTTCCGGTACACCGAACAGTGGGAGCAGATGACGCGCCGCGTCGGCTTCTGGGTCGACCTTCCCGACGCCTACGTCACGTACCACAAGTCGTACGTCGAGAGCGTCTGGTGGGCCTTGTCACGGATGTATCGCCAAGGGCTCCTGTACCGCGGCCACAAGGTTGTGTGGTGGTGGCCGCAAGGGGGCACGGCCCTGTCGGCCGGAGAGGTGGGACTGGGCTACAAGACCGTCGCGGACCCTTCGGTCTACGTGGCGGCACGGCTGGTCGACGAGCCCGGGACTTCGCTGCTGGTCTGGACCACAACTCCATGGACGTTGCCGGCCAACCAGTACGTGGCTGTCAGGCCGGGCGTCGACTACGCGCGGGTCCGGCTCGGTGACAAGAGCCTCATCCTCGCCGCGGCCCTCAAGGGAGAGATCGAGCAGAAGCTCGGCCAGACGCTGCACGTCGAAGAGACCCTGCCCGGCACTGAGCTGCTCGGGAAACGCTATCGGCCCCCCTTCGGCCACTTCGAGCGGCGCTACTGGGACTCCGAAGGGAGGCTGCGGGGCGGCGGCCGGGAGCCGTACCTGTGGAAGGTTGTCGCGGCGGACTTCGTCACGCTGGACAGCGGGACAGGGCTTGTGCACCAAGCCCCGGCATTCGGCGAGGTCGACTACGACCTGCACCGCGAGCTGGCCGGACGGTACGAATCTCCGGAGGCCGTGCCGCTGCTCTGCCCAGTGCGGCCGGACGGCCGCTTCGACTCCAGCGTCACGGAAGTGGCCGGGCAATGGGTGAAGCAGGCTGACCGGCAGCTGGTCCGGATGCTCGCGGACAGCGGTGCCCTGATCCACCGCGAGTCCTACCGCCACGAGTACCCGTTCTGCTGGCGCGCGGACGACGACCCGCTGATCCAGTACGCGCGACCGGCCTGGTTCGTTCGCACGACCGCGCGAAACAGGGAGGTGCTGGCCAACAACGACAAGATCCACTGGCTGCCCGCCCACATCGGTACAGGCCGCTTCGGCGACTTCCTGCGCAACAACATCGACTGGGCGCTGTCCCGCGAGCGCTACTGGGGGACACCGCTGAATGTGTGGGTCAACGACACCACCGGAGCAGTACAAGTGCCGGCGTCGTGCGCGGAGATCCTCGCCAAGAACCCGTCCGCATTCGACCACTTCCACCGCGAGCAGCGCTCAGATCCGTCGCTGCCCGACGACCTGATGGTGCACAAGCCGTGGATCGATGAGGTGACGTGGACGGAGCCGGGCGAGCCGGGCGTCTACCGGCGCGTGCCGGAGGTCATCGACTGCTGGTTCGACTCCGGGTGCATGCCCTTCGCCCAGTTCGGCTACCCGCACCAAGGGCGGGAAGAGTTCGAGTCCCGCTTTCCTGCCGACTACATCACCGAGGCGATCGACCAGACCCGCGGCTGGTTCTACTCGCAGCTGATGGTCTCGACGCTCGTCTTCGACGAGGAGTGCGGACGCGAACTGGGCATCCCGGCGCCCGAGTATCCCCATCCGTTCCGAAATTGCATCGTCTTGGGGCACGTCGCGGATCCCACCGGCAAGAAGGAGTCCAAGTCCTTGGGCAACTACACGCCGCCGGAGGTGATCTTCGACCAAGTCGCCCAAGACTTCGCGGTGCTGGACGGCAAGCCAGGGCGGAATGGCCCACGCACAGGACAGATGCGGATCTCGCCGCACGACCTGCGGGCGCTGGACCTCAAGGCCGGCGACGCCGTGACCGTCTCGGGCTGCTCCGGAACCTCCGCACGAGTGAGGGTGCAACCATCCAAGTCCGTTCCGCGCCGATCGGCGCTGCTGTCCGCTAGCGATCTGCGGGGGCTTGGAGCCACAGCGGCCCCCGGCCGCACGGCCCCGATCGACGTGCCGCGGCTGCCGGCCGAGAGCAAGGTCACGCTCGACGTGCCCTCCCCGGCACCAGGCGCAGACGCCTTTCGGTGGTTCTTCCTCGCCGGCAACCCGCCGTGGTCGCCGACACGCCATTCGTTGGCCAACGTGCG
>JAJDWM010000630.1 GCA_022825595.1 Bryobacterales bacterium
GATCGCAGGGAATGCCATCCTCAGATCGAAGGACGAGCCCGACGCGCGGATCGTGCACCGTCTGGCGCTGGGCGTCCCCGTGGCACCGTTCGTGGCGGTTGGTGAGTCGGCCCGGACTTGGCGGACCTCCTGCGGAAACAACTGGCTTACCGCGTGATGCGCGGAAGCTAGAACGAGAACCGAAAGCCAGCCTGAAGTTGGCGTGCTTGCCCCGCAGAGAGCGACCGACCAAACGTGGCCTGGCCGAAAGTCCGTTCCGGCAAGTCAAAGTTCGTCCGGTTCGCGAGATTGAAGACCTCGACTCGCAGTTCCGCTGTCGCCGCCTCGGACACGGCGAAAGCCCGAACGAGCGCCACGTCGAAGCTGGCAAAGCCCGGTCCAGTGAGAATGTTCCTCCCGGCGCTCCCGAATGTCAGGGCTGCGGGCATTGCGAAGGCATCGGGGCGGAACCAGAGACCGGTCCCCGCTGCCCTCGGATCGCCCACCAGATGAGGTCGGTCGGCGCCGAAGATTCCGCCAGTGTTGCCGGTATTCGAGTTGTCGACGGCGAGCTGAGGCGTCAGGGGTCTGCCGCTTCCGGCTGCTGCGATAGCGAACGCCCGCCAGTTCTCCAGCAACGGGTGCCTTGACGGGCTTGCCAGCTGCAGCGAGAGCGTAAAGCGGCTGCGCTGATCGAAGTTCGATAGCCCCCGCTCAGCCCGGAAATTGTTGCTGTCCTGCGGGAACGCCTGATCCCCTGCCGAACCCAGAAACGCTGAAACATCGTCGATCGACTTCGACCAAGTGTGTGCCGCTCGCAGGCCGATGCCCCCGCCGAAGCGCCGCTCAATAGAGAACACGCCGGAATGGTAGGTGGATGACGATGCGGACTCGAACAGCACGATGTTGGAGAAGCCGGCGGTCGGCCTTCGCGCGTCCACGTCTCCCGGGCCCGGAGGGGGCTGGTTCAGGTTGCGCCGCCGCAGGAGCTTCGAGGACTTGGAGCCGATGTATGAGGCCCTCCCTACCAGCCCTCCGGGCAGGCTGCGTTCGATTCCGCCGCTCCAGTGCTGGGCGTACGCCGTGCGGAAGTCGGGCTGGACCGAATTGACCGAAGCGGGAGGCGTGTACCCCGACCCGGCGAACGGATCCGAGAGCCTGGGCAGGGAGAACTGGGATGGAAAGAACAGCTTGAGCTCGAAGTACGGTGGGTTGAAGTAGAGGCCCGAATTCGCCTCCAGCACGTTCAGGTCGTGGAAGATTCCGTATGCGGCGCGCAGCACGGTGCCGCCACCCGTGTTCCAAGCGACTCCGAGGCGCGGCGCGATGTTGTTGCGGTCCGCGGCGTACCCGGCCCTACCCAACGGGGAAGTGCCGGCACGCACCAGCGACAGCGACCCGTGGTCAAAGTGCGTGAAGCGGTCATGCGCGTCACGTGCGGGCCGGTTGTACTCGTAGCGCACGCCGATGCTCAGAGTGACCCGTTTCCCAACCTGCCACTCGTCCTGCGCGTACGCCCCCCAAGAAGACGCACGCTGCCGGAAGTCATTGTCGATCACCGTCTGGATGCTGTAGGTGGGGAATCCAAGGAGGAGGTCGGCCACCGCATTCTGGGCGATCGCACCCAGAAAATTGAACTGGCCACGCCCGAATAGCCCCTGAGTGCCGTCGATGCGCACGACCCTCGCCTCGCCGCCGGCCTTGAAACGATGGCCGCCCCCGTCCCGAAGCAGGTTGGCCGTGACGTGCGCAGTGCGGCTGCTCCGCAGTATTGGAAGCGCGGAATCATCGGCAAGACTGGCGTACCCGCCCACGTGGATTCCGGGAAAGCCGACGAAGCGAGGGTCCTTGGAAAGCCCCCTAATGCCCAGCGACGCGGAGATGTCGTTGCCGGCATTCTGGTGAGCGACCTCGCGCCGGAGGTGGTTGAATCCTGCCCGAACCTCAAGCTGCGCGCGCGGAGAAAGCGCTTGGGTGAACGACGCGGCCATTTGCCGGCCGCGGTCGAGGGTGAAGCTGCCGAAACCCGGTACGTCCGAATCAGCGAACGGGTCGAAGCTTCGGGCATGGCTGTGGCTGTAGCGCGCGAACAGGCGCGAGCCGGGACCACGGTGGTGGTCGATCCGCCCAGTCAGCTGGTTCACCAAGGCGTCCCCTAGGGGTGTGGAGACGAAGTTCTGCACGGAGTCCGGCCGATTCGGGTCTGGCCAGTACCGCGCCGCCATGCGCCCGGGTGGGTCTTGGCGGGCAGCCGGGACGATGTTGCTAGGGAATGGCGCCCCGGCGAAGGGGTCGATGACGGCCCCTGGGGAGCCGGAAAAGTCGCCCTGGCGTTCCGCAGGTGACGGGACGGCCGCGGTTCGGGTCGCGGCGTCCCGGATGCGGGTCCCCTCGAATCCGGAGAAGAAGTAGGTGTGCCGGCGGTTGATGGGACCGCCCAGCGCGCCCCCGAACTGTCCGCGCCTGTAGGTCGGCGGACGCGAGTCCGGGTCGAAGTGGTTGCGGGCGTCGAGCGCGTCATTGCGCATGTAGTGGTATGCGGATCCGTGAAACTGGAGCGTTCCCGAGCGTGTCACCACATTGACTTGGCCTCCGGAGTTCCGGCCGAATTCCGCCTCGTAGCCTGACGCGTGCAGGCGAAACTCCCTCACGCTGTCGAGCGGCGGGCTGATGACGATGCGGTTGATATATAGGTCGTTGTTGTCGATGCCGTCCAGCAGGAAGTTATTGGAGGCCTCGCGAGCGCCTGCGACGTGAAAGCCGCTATCGTTCTGGGTCGACAGTTCCGAGCCGGGCGCGCTTGTGTGAGCACCGCCCCCGAGTAGCACCAGCGGAAGAAATACGCGCTGGTTCAGGGGCAGATTGCGCATTTCGGCCCGCTCGATTACGTTGCCGATCGCCCCTGTGCGCTGCTCAAGAAGTGGTGTCGCGTCAACCACATCGACCGCGAAGCGGACCGTCTCCAGGTCCATCCTCAGCTCCACCACCGCGCTCGTGCCCACACGGACCACGACCCTTGACGCGGGTGCTGCTAGCCCGTCCGCGGAGGGCCGGAGCTCGTACGGGCCAGGCGGCAGGGCGGGGAACCCGAAGGCTCCCTCCGCGGTTGCGGCCGAGCCGAGTGACCGGCCTGTCTCGACCGCAACTGCTTCCACCCGCGCCGCAACACCCCGACCTGCCGGATCCAGCACGATTCCTGAGATGCTTCCCGTGACCGGCTGGGCCAGGAGCTCCGGGCCCCATGCAAGGAGCAGCGACAGCACCGAGACACCCGAAGCCCACAAGGCCTGCCGGAGCGTTCGCGGTGTCTGCATGCCGTGCCTACAGGCGGAATAGTTCGCGCAGTCGCTTCGTCTGGGCCCGACTGACAGGGACTGCGGTGTGGTCCGCGTCGCTCATCCGCAGTTGATAGGACGACTTGAACCACGGGAGGACCTCTTCGATCCGATTGATGTTGATCAGGTACGAGCGGTGCGGGCGCCAGAAGTGTGTCTCGCCCAGAGTGGACTGCAATTCGTCAAGCGTCTTGTAGTTGCTGTACCCGTCCAGGTGGGTAGCCACGATGCGGATAGCCCCCTTCCGCACGTGTGCCAAGATCACGTCCGATGCATCGACCAGGATCTGGCGGCCGCCCTTCCGTACCAAGACCTTAGTTGGGGCCGTCCCACGGTCGCGGAGGCTCGACAGCATTTGCGCCATGCGCTCCGACTCGCGCTCCGGTGAGCGGATCAGCTCCCGCGCTCGTTCGATTGACTTGCCCAGGCGCTCCCGCTCGACCGGCTTGAGCAGGTAGTCGGCCGCGTTCACGTCAAAGGCCTCGACCGCGTAGTGGTCGTAGGCCGTGGCGAAAACGACATAGGGGAGCGGTCCGCCTCGGTCGAGCAACCGGCGCGCGACCTCGACCCCGCTCAAGCCGGGCATCTCGACATCCAGAAAGACGATGTCGGGCCGGACGCGGCTGATCGTCTCCAACGCCGCCCGCCCGTCGGACGCCTCACCTACGACGTCGACATCGGGGAAGGAACGCAGCAGGAATGCCAACTCTTCCCGCGCCAGCTGCTCGTCGTCAACCAGCAGCGCCTTCATGGTGCCTGCCGTCAATCGCTCCGCAGCCCGTCTGGCCGCGAACAAAGCTGAGTGTAGCATTGGGGCGTCAAGGCCCTCCGCCACGAGGGCTATGGGCGGCTTGGGCCGGGCAACTGCCCTCGAGCGCCTTGCCGGGCCAGCCGAGACAGCAATGCCGACTATGCCCCAAACCCGGCGGCCAGCCTTGGCCCTTTTTGCGAAGGCTCCCCACCCGGGTCGCGTCAAGACGCGCTTGGGTTCTGCCTTGACGCTCGAGGTCGCTGCCGACTTCCACAAGCTGTGCACCGTGGAGTTGTGGCGGCGGTTCGCGGCGGACCGGCGCTTGGACACGTTCCTCTACTGCGACGTTCAATGGCCCCCGTTCGAGCGCTTAGCCGGAGACGGAAGGCTCCGGATCCAGCGGGGCTCTGATCTTGGAGCGCGGATGCTCAACTGCCTCCGCGAACTGTTGGACGAGGGCCACCCTAAGACGCTAATCGTCGGGAGCGATGCCCCGACCCTGCCCGGGTCCCAGCTCGAAGAGGCCCTTGCGGCGCTGGATCAGTGCCCGGTGGTTCTGGGCCCGTCGATTGACGGAGGGTTCACGCTGATCGGCGCGACCCGGACGCGGCCCGGCATGTTCGCAGGCGTCCGATGGTCGCGTGACGACACACGGCAAGTGTGCGAGAAGGCCATCGCCGGCACCGGGCTCGCCGTGAGGGTCACGCCCACGTTGGCTTTCGACGTGGACACCCCTTCCGACCTTGTGCGCCTCGCCACTGACCCGGCCCTGCCTGCTTCGTTGGGCGATTGGCTCCGGCGCTTCGCGCCTGACGGCTCATAACAGTCTCATAACAGTTTCGTGGCACCGGCCGCAGCCAGCGCCTCGGTGACCTCTCCGAGCCGTTGCGCATCCTCGCGCCGACAGACGAGCAGGGCGTCGTCAGTCTCGACCACGACCAGCCCGCGCACCCCGAGCAGGACGGTCCGGCGCTCCGGCACATCGATGTAGTTTTCTGTCGAGTCCACGGCGGAGGCGGGCGAGCGGCAGCAGTTTCCGTGTCGATCCTTAGGCAGCAGGGCATGCAGCGCCTCCCAGCTGCCCAGATCGCTCCAGCCGATGTCGGGTGCGGCAAATCCCGCGACTCGCGCTGAGCGCTCCAACACGGCGCGGTCAACCGAAATGCTGTCGCAGCCGCCGTAGGTATCGACTAGCCTTTGTTCGGCGTCAGCTGCGCTCGCCGTCGCGATGCGGTTGGCAATGCTCCAAGTATTCGGGAGATAGCTGCGAAATTCGTCCCGGATTACCGAGGCCTGCCAGAAGAACTGCCCGCTGTTCCAGTAGAACCGTCCTGAGGCGAGGAACTCTCGGGCTTGGTCGAGGCCCGGCTTCTCACGGAAACGGGCAACTCGAATCGGCCCGGCTACACCCGGCCCCGGCTTCTTGGCAAACTCGATATAGCCAAAGCCGGTGTCCGGGCGGGAAGGGGGTATTCCCAGGACAATGAGGTCTCCGCACAATGCAGCCCGAAGGGCGGTTCGCACCAAGTCCGTGTACGCGGCCCCGTCCCGAATGTGGTGGTCGGAGGGGAAGACGCCGACCACGGCGTCTTGATCTTCGCGGAGCACGAGCGCAGTCGCCAGTGCGATCGCCGGAGCAGTGCTCTTCGCAACAGGCTCACCGACGATCTGCCGTGCTGCCAGCTCGGGGAGTTCGTCCGCAACGGCCGCCACTAGGTGTCTAGAAGTCAGGACCCAGACCCGCTCGCGCGGCACCACCGCAGAAATGCGGTCGAAAGTCTGGCGAAGCAGCGTCCCGCCGCCCAGTGGCGCCAGCAGCTGCTTCGGGCGGGCTATCCGGCTCCGGGGCCAGAATCGGACTCCACTGCCGCCGGCCAGGATGACGGCGTGACAGCGGTCCCGGAAGCGGGCGCCGGGGGTCGGACCTAGGTTCAGCGGCCCTCCCACTCGTAGCCCCGGATGAGCTTGAAGGTGCGGGTCCAGCGCGTCTTGGTGAAGAAGTTCGTGGCTAAGTCCCGCAGGTGGTCGAGCGAAATCCCGGGATCCTGCAGGTGCGATGTTGGCGCGTCATACGACCAGTAGATGATGAGCGGCTTGCCGACGATGTGCTGCCGGGGTACGAATCCCCAGTAGCGGCTGTCAAGGGACTGGTCCCGGTTGTCGCCCATTGCGAAGTAGTTTCCTTCAGGGACCACGAGCTCGCCGTTCTCAACATGGTCGCTAAGCATGCGCAGGGCCGGCTCGTAGATCTGCACGGATGGCGCGACGCCCGGGAAGTTGTCGCGGTAAGCGTCGATGTAGTCGCTCTTGTGCACTACGTAGGGTTCGTAGATCTTCGCGCCGTTCAGCCAGAGATCCTTCTCCACCATTCGGATCCGGTCTCCCGGCACGCCCACCACTCTCTTGACGAAGGTCTGGTTGAGATCCATCGGATAGCGGAAGACGATCACATCGCCTCGCTCGACCTCTTGATAGGGGAGCAGGTATTGGCTGATCACTCCGTGCGGCGCGTAGGCGAGCTTGTCGACCAGCAGGTGGTCGCCGATCAGGAGGGAGTCCTCCATCGAACCGGTCGGAATCACGAACGCCTGCACGAGCGTGGTCGTGCCAAACAGCAGCAGGAGGACGGTCACTGTCCACTCCGCGATGATCCCCCTAGGTTCATCCGCTCCCCTTCTGGGTATCCGCCTGGCCTTGATCGGGGCCTTCGCCTGTCTTGCCTGCATGCCAGTCGCCGCTCCAGTGGGGGCCAGAATTTCATTTTACTTCGATTGGTCCGTGTCGATAACTGCTGCCGCAGACCATCTCAACGAGACTGGTGGCAGTTCACCGCCCCGCAAATTCGCTTTCCCGGGCCGGCTGCCCCCGGCGCAGCGCTTGCCGACGCTTTCGTTGATTCCGGGGCACAGGCCGATCCGCGAGGCCAGCTTGCGGGCGCTTCCGAGAGTCTGCTGCGGATCGTAGCCTGGCCCGTAGACGATCGCTTGCGCGGTGCAGCGTCGGATGCTCGGGATGGTCTAGAGCAGATTCGGCTTCTCGGAGTGCCCGTTAACCCCCCGGTCCGCTGGTCGAGTTCCTCGACGGTGTTGCAGCCCTGCGGCAGGCGCTGCAGGCCTCAAATGGAATCCCCACCACTGGATCCCGCTTCTAGAGCGCACAAAGCTCTCTCTAGCGCTGCATCAGACTGTGCGCCTTGCTAACACGCTGGCGGCCAGCGGGTGCGAAGGCCACCCGGCGAATTGTCGCTCTAGCCGGAACCCATCGGAACTGAACACGTATGTAACGACATGGACTGAAGCACTTCGACGTGACAGCCCCTCTCATGCGGCGCTGCGAGTACGCAGGCCCGCAGTTCCGGACATGGGCTAACAATGGATGTCCAGATTCTGGCCGCAGGAGGGGCGCGAGAGCCCAAGACACAGGGGTGGCGGAGGAGAGTTCGGGCACTGATTTCGGGGGGCTGGACAGGTGCCCGATCCGTGTGTCCGGGGACTGGGCCGGAGGTGTTTCGGATCGGGGGCTCGGGGCGTCGTCGTCGACTTGACGCTCGTACGCCCCCGGCTTTCCCGGGCGGTGCGCGTTGCCGCTGGCGTCAGCCGCTGACGAAGTCGTAGACCAGGCGCAGCTTAGTGCCCGAGTAGACCGTCTTGGTCTTGTTCAACTCTGCCAGCAGCGCCTCGAGGGCCTCGTCGAGGCAGTTGCGCGACTGGTGCAGCAGGCGCACCTTCAGGATGCCTCCCCGATGGTCCAGGACCAGGCTGGCCTTGCTGGCGAAC
>JAJDWM010000431.1 GCA_022825595.1 Bryobacterales bacterium
ATTTTCTGAGCACCCGAGATATATCGGTTCAGGAGCGTCGGCGACAGATCGCCGACGATGACGTTGTCGAAGCCGTGGCCACTCTCATCGGCCGGCAGTAGCGTGGCGACGTCAATGTCGAGCGCCAAGAGGTCCCGAATCGCGTTCTGATACTCGGTGCGAGTCAGCCGCCGCAGCGTTTGGGTGCGGCCGGGATTCAATCGTGCGGCCGCCCCGGCGTCCAGTGATGCTCTCAGCCATGTCAACATCGCGCGACGATGGGCCTCGGATGGCTGGAGCGCTTGGGGAGGTGGCATGAGGCCCGTGTGCAGCTTGCGCACCACCTTCTCCCATAGCTCCGGTTGCGCCGCAGGCATGGACACGTCCACATGCTCCAAACTCAGGCCCCCGGTCTTCAGGCGCTGGCTGTGGCAGGTCGCGCAATAGTCACTTAGGAATTGACGCTGGTCCAAGGTCGGAGAACCTTCGGAGGAGGCCACATCAGTCTGCTGCTGTGCATACGCTCTCCCCTGCACAGAGAGCGAAAGCGCCGCTGCCAGGCCGACAAGGCCTAGCTTCAGCAGCACAGGGACCGGCACCCGATCCGTCATCTGCTGTACCCCGCCAGCCGCCAACACGTAATATCCTAAGCAGATTCCTGCGAAGAACGGGCCCCTTGGTGCCCGTAACAACGGCTGGGGGGCCCGTTGTGCTCAACTCGCGTCATTGTTCAACCAACTCGCACTGCCTACACGCCCCATTCTCAAACCCACCTCCCTAATGACCGCATCTCAGGAGACAGCCGGAAGGGGTGGGATCTGTCGGAAGTTTGGTAGTGGGCAGGGGCCCGTCAGGCAAAGGAACTCCCGGTAGGCGAGAGAGGCTGGGATGGGAGGTGGCAGCGCTCGCGGCCACGGGCTCCTTTGGCGGACTCGCCGCGGGCACGCGAGCCTCCCCGATCCGCCGTTGCACGCGCGATGTGGGTGTCGCACGATGCCGATCGGCCAGTTCCGGCTAGGCCACACGCGAGCGCGGGATCGGCCGTAGTAGCCGAAGCGCCATCGCCTACAGCAGCCTCGGGAGCATGGCGGCCAAGTCGTAGCGGCGATCGAAGCAGTACTGGGACTTAGCTCTGTAGCCAGCCGGCTAGTCCGCCTCCAAGTGACGGTACGTCCCGTCCAGGGAGCACTATACGTTGCCTAAGGTCGTGTTCACCCAGCAACCAGAGAAGACGCAACAGTATCCCAACTCAAGGCTTGGGAGACGCTGACGACCAAGGGACCAGACCGCTCTAACCCAGCCGGTGTTGGTCGGCATTGGACGCAGGTAGTAGGGAATCGGGGCTACAAATGTGCCGATCTGCGGTGGTAGCATGAAGCCGCGCGGACCTGCACACCGCGCCCCCCGTCGGAGCCCCTTGCTGTGCCGGCGAGTGCCGGCCCCAGAGTTGCCCGGGGCATCCTAGAGCGTTGCCGGCTACAGCGACAGTCCAGCCGCGCGTCGCTACCGCCCTGCTGGCATTGTCGATGTTCCTGACGGGGGCGAGCGGCTTCGTATTCGAGTGCATCCTCAGCACTGTCGCGACATTCATCCTCGGCAACAGCATCGAGCAGTTCTCGGTCACGATCTCGCTGATGATGCTGATGATGGGCGTGGCCGGGGTCTGCCAGCGCTTGCTGTCAGACGCGCACCTAGTCGAGAAGTTCCTGGCCGTGGAGGTGTCCTTGGCGCTATTGGGCGGCTTTGCTCCGATCGCCGTCTACGGCTCGTACGCCACGATGGAGATGCACTACGTGGCCGTCCAGTACTTCTTCGTGCTGGCGATCGGTTTCCTGATCGGGCTAGAGATCCCGCTCGTTCTCCGCATCAACCGGGCATACGTCCCACAGCTGAAGTCCAACATAGCTGCCGTGTTCAGCATGGACTACTTGGGAGCCTTCATTGGAGCCGTGGTTTGGGTATACGTGCTGCTCAGGCACTACCCGCTGACGGAAACCAGCTTCTTCGTCGCAGGGATCAACTTCGCGGTCGCCTGCATCGCCTATGCCTACTTCTCGTTCCGGGGAGCGGCCTCGCGTAGGTTGGCCGCGATCGGCCTGATCGCAGTCACGGCGGGCGCCCTTACGCTCGGGTACGCGCGCAATCGCGACTGGAGCGGGCTCTTCGAGCAGAAGTTCTACAGCGAGCCGATCGCATTCTCGCAGACGACCAAGTACCAGCGCTTGGTGCTCACCGCCTCCCCCGATCCTGTCGACTATCGGCTGTATATCAACGGCAACCTGCAGTTCTCAAGTCTGGACGAGCACATCTACCACGAGATGTTGGTGCATCCCGCCCTCCGCCTTGCACGGGATCCTAGTCGAGTTCTGATCCTTGGCGGGGGCGACGGGCTGGCCCTGCGCGAAGTCCTCAAGCACGCCAGTGTCAAGCACGTGACGCTCGTAGACATCGATCCCGACATGATCCGCTTTGCCGCTACTCACGATGTGATGACGGAGCTGAACGGTGGCGCATTCGCTGACGCCAGGGTCCAGGCTGACGCCGCCGCCGAACCTAGCGTTCGTTCCGGGGCTGTGCCGCTGTACGGTTATGCCGGGGAAGAGGAGGGCGCGGTGGAGCAGGCGGCAATGGTCGGCGTGTACACCATCGACGCGGACAAGTTCCTCGCAACTGCAGACGGGCTCTACGGAGCTGTCCTGATCGACCTTCCGGACCCCAATTCCGTGGAGCTGGTCAAGCTCTACAGCAGGGAGTTCTACCTCAGGCTCGCCGGATCCTTGGAAGCCGGCAGCGTGCTGGCCATGCAGGCGACCTCTCCGTACCACGCCAAGGAGTCATTCCTGTGCATTCTGAGAACCGTGCGCAGTGCCGGGTACAGGGCTCTTCCCTATCACGAGAACGTGCCAAGCTTCGGCGATTGGGGCTGGATCCTTGCCTGGCGATCCGGAGAGTCCGAGCAGGAAATGCTCTCGAGAGTCAGAACATTGGATGGTTTCGGAATCCAGCCGCAATCGCTGAGTTACCTTACCCCGGAACGCTTCCGAGCTTCGACTACGTTCGGTAAGGGTGCACTCGATCCGCAGGGCGACGAAGTCAACACGCTGATGCATCCAGTGCTACTTCGGCTGTACCTGACTGAGAGCTGGCTGCGCTGAGCGCTCGGGCTGGCGCTGCGGGCCTCCGCGCGTGCCCGGTCGGGCCCCAGTGGCTGGGTGCGGCAGATACCGACCGCATCTTGCACTAGCCGACTGGGCTGCCCCTGAGTGGAGTCCTGCCCAGACTGGGTGCAGGCCGTTCTACTCGGGATGCTTGCAGCTACTGGCAAATCTGTTGCATGTGGGTGGATTGCGGCGCACGGGCCACGAGAGCCCGAGAGGCAGGCATTCTGAGAACTAGGCCCCATCCGGTTGGGCGTCCACCCGTGACAGCGGGCCAGGTCTTGATGACCGCCCGATGTGCGCACCTGAGGTCGTCCGGACCCAGCAGTCTCGCCAGTTAGACGCGCACGGGCGGGATTTTAGGCCAGCAGGCCGAGTAGCGCCAACCGACCGTGCAGAGGGTGTCTCGGGCCAAGCTGCGTTCCGGCGCCGTTGTCCCTATCGCACTTCCCTGCGACTTGCAACACTCTCGCAAGTCTTGCCCACTTTGGTCCGGGCTCATGGATGTGCAATGGTCGGTCGAGCCCGGCAGCGTGGCGTCGTGCCTTTAGCGACCTAGCACCGCCTCCGCGCCGACTGGTGCCTTGGCCCGGTGCCGTCCGGAATGGCCGATCCCGAAGCATTCAGCCATTGCGTGGACCGCGAAGAGCGGAAACAGTTGTCCGCCGGTTGATTGCGAAGCCGTCAGTCTGGCGCCCTGGACCGTACCCCAGAGGGTGGCCCAACCGTCAGTTCACACCCGCAGCCCTGACGCCGCCATCTGATTGACGCCCGCAAGCAAACAGGACGAACTTCCACCGGTCTTGGAACGTCGCCGGTCCCTGCCAACACACCTGAGGAGGCTCTCGCAAGCCTGTCGCCATAGCTGGCTGGCCCCACCCTGATCGCTTCTAGTGCTGTGGCATAGGACTCCGACGAGACTGCTCACGCTCTTCGAAGACCGAGTCGACCGTGGCGATCCAACCGATCGCAGACAGATCGCCAACAATACCGCAAGACGGCCGGGGTGGTATTGCACGAAACGACTGGCCAAGCGGTTGGTATCCTAGGCGACACGCCTCCCGATTGATCTCGAGCGGCACGGATCATGAGAGAAACATCTTTGGATGGGCACATTGCGGCCGTGACAGGTGCAAGCAAGGGCTTGGGTCGCGAGATGGCCGAAGCGCTGGCCGCCGCTGGAGCCAAGGTGCTTCTGATTGCCCGAGATGAGTTGCTGCTCAGCGAGGTCGTCCGAGGGATCCGGGCCAGAGGCGGGGTCGCCGAGTACATGACCGCTGATGTGACGGACGAGACAGTCGGAGACGAGGCCGACCAGTTCGCCAGGGAAACGTTCGGGCCCTGCGACATCCTTGTCAACAATGCAGGCATCAACAACCGCAAGACGATCGAGGAGATGTCCTTCGAGGAGTGGAACGAGATCATCGCGGTGAACCTCACAGGCCCGTTCGCGATGTCGCGAGCTTTGGTGCCCGGGATGAAGAAGGCCGGCTGGGGCCGGATCATAAACATGACGTCGATCATGTCGCACGTCTCCCTCCCCAGCCGCACAGGCTACTCGACAACCAAGGCTGGCTTGCTGGGCTTCACCAGAGCGCTGGCCCTCGAGCTGGCTCCGCACAACATTACCGTCAACGGAATCAGCCCGGGACCGTTCGCGACGGAGATGAACCGCCCGCTGATCGAAGATCCGGAGAAGAACAGCCAGTTCTTGGCCAGCATCCCTCTAGGTCGTTGGGGCCGACCGAAGGAGATCGGGACTCTCGCCGTCTACCTCTGTTCCGACGATTCGGGCTATCTGACGGGCACAGACATCGTCATTGACGGCGGTTGGCTCGCCCGCTAGGGGATTCGCTGCGCAGGGCGACGAAGCGATAGCCGCGGTCCTTGAGTGCGGGCACGATCTCAAGAACTGCCTGAAGGGTTTCTGACCGATCCGCGATCGGGTGCGCGCGGTCCCCGTCATGTAGGCAGATGACGGCCTGCGGTCGGGTGCGCCGCAGGACGCGGCGCACTATTCGAGCGCTGTCCCATTTCCAGTCGTTGCCGATGACCGTCCAGCCGATCGCCACTAGTCCTTCCGTTGCGAGGATCTGTGCGAGGCCGGGTGCCTTCAGGCCATATGGGGGGCGAAACAGGGCTGGCCGCGCACCCGTCGCGGCCTTGACCTCTTCTTGCGTGCTCACCACCTCCCGGGCAATCCGCGAGCGGGAGCACAGCGGTAGGACCGGATGAGAGAACGTGTGGTTGCCGATCGTGTGGCCCTCATCTACGATGGCGCGAGCGACCTCAGGCCTCCGCCGGACATTGCGGCCACAGACAAAGAACGTGGCCCTCACGTCCAGCCTGCGCAGGGCTGCCAGGAATGCGGGCGTCTCATTGCTCGGCCCGTCGTCAAAGGTCAGCGCAACCGCGTTCGGCGCGAGAGGGAGCCGGAAGCCCGAGTCCCCTGGCCGTAGGTCTCGGGTCGGAGAACGGTCGGGGTGGTCGCAATTCCCCACACCGCGGGAGCTCGGTCCGGACACCATCGCACCTGCCGTCGCGCCAGGCAGTGCGCAGAGCACATGTTGTGGCGTTCCCTGAGACTGAACAAGTCCGGTCCCGCTGGTGGGCGCCGCCGGTCCTGGGTCGTGGTCAGCCGTCCCGCGTGCACCGTTCTGGGCGATGCCACCCAAAGTGTCGATCACCCGCGGCTCGTGCCAACGCTGATCGGATCGCGTGTTCGTGCACTCCGACGACCGACCTGGCGCGTCGAGCACGATCAGAGTCCCGCCCCTCTGGCGGACTGCGCACGATGCGACATTCGCGGTTCCCGCGGCACACCAGGCATGTCGCTGGCAAGGAGACAGTCGCTGGTGTTGAAGTCTCCCACCAGTTCTGTTTGGAGACCATACTTCTGAAGCGGGCGTAGATGCCTCCGAAGGAGATTCAAGACTTCAGATGCCGACTCGGTGGGCCATCGTTGCAGTCCGTTCCCATCCAACGCGGACGACTTCCTCTCGTCACCGCTTCTCACTCTGTACCTGAGCCACGACTGTACAACCTTGAGTCCGGACACCCCAAAGTCAAACGTCTCAACTGCAATCGGGGAGCCGCACGGACATTTCTCTGTCTCACGATTGGCTCTGAAGACCAGTATTCGGCATCGGACAACAGTCGCAGCATGATCGCGACCTGGACCAGAGTCGCATCCTAGCTACGACCGGACACATCTTGAGGACCCAAGCGGTCTGCGTCCGAGGTCGTCGTCGGCATGGTCGTCATTCGCTGACGTCCGTGCAGTCCGGTGTGGCCACCGTCCTTCTTCGCCGCGGCCTTCTGACCGTTCGCACTGCCAAGAATCCGGGAACTCCAGAAGTGGTCACCTCGGTCGATCGGAACGCCGCTCCGCGCTGGATCCCAGGATTTCCACCGCGTCTCTCTGGAGTTGAACCCCTCCGCGCGAGCGTCATTTCACGGCTTGCGGCGGACCGTCCGAATCCTGCGCGGTTCGTTTGGGCCAACCCCCTATACTGTTACCTTCGGTTCCGAGCCGACGATTGGATGGACGGTCGTGAAGCGCAAGCTCAAGCGCGAATTCCAGTCGCCGCAACGGGAGGCTGCGATGTTCTTCGGGATGTTCCTGAGGGGCCAGCCGGTCGAATCGCTGCGCGCCCAGATCGACGTCCCGCCCAAGGTGTTCTTTAAATGGATGAGGCTGCCCGAATACGATCCTGACTTTCGGGACCACCTGCGGCGCACCTACGTCTATCGGAAGCAAGTGCTATGGATTTTTGATTCGTTGGTGACGTCGTCGCAGTCCAGCACGCCCAGCCAATGAAGCGTCCGCCCTCTCGCGCTGCGAAGGGCAGCGTGCGCCCCGCAGCACGACCGAGCAAGGGAGACACGTGATGGACCTTTACCAGCCATCGAAAGAGTTCGCCGAGCGCGCCAATCTCAGGGCCGGAGCCGACTATGAGGCCCTCATTTCCGACGCGCGTTCCGACCCAGAGGGCTTCTGGGAACAGATTGCTGAGAGCGAACTGCACTGGTTCCGCAAGTGGGATAGCGTGCTGGACGATTCCGAGCATCCCTTCTACAAGTGGTTCGTCGGTGCGCGAACCAACATGTCGTTCAACTGCCTGGACCGGCACTGCCAGACGGAGCGGCGCGACCGTCCGGCAATCTTGTGGGAGGGCGAGCGCGGCGATCGGAGGGAGCTGACATATCAGCAGTTGTTGGAGGCAGTCCAGCGATTCTCGAACGTGCTGAAGGCCCGGGGATACCGCGCCGGTGATCGCGCCATCCTCTACATGCCGATGGTGCCTGAACTCCCGGTCGCAATGCTGGCATGCGCTCGCCTCGGAATCATCCACAGCGTGGTCTTCGCGGGTTTCTCCTCCGAGGCGCTGAAGACCCGAATCCTCGACCTTGACGCCAGTCTCGTGGTCACGGCCGACGGCGGATGGCGGCGCGGCAAGGTCGTACCCCTGAAGCAGGCCGTGGACGAGGCTTTGGATGACTGCCCCGGGGTCCGGGACGTGATCGTCTACCGCCGCACGCGCAGCGAGATCACCATGCAGCAGGGTCGGGATTCTTGGTGGGATGACCTGGAGGCAGGCGTGCCCGCCGACTGCCCGGCCGAAGAGCTGGATTCAGAGCACCCGCTCTACGTGCTATACACCTCGGGCACGACGGGCAAGCCCAAGGGCATCGTTCACACGACCGGCGGATACCAGCTGCAGGTTTCAATGGCGATGCGCTGGGTCTTCGACATCAAGGACGAGGACATCTACTGGTGCGCCGCCGACATCGGCTGGGTCACCGGGCACAGCTACATCGTCTACGGCCCGCTGCTGGTGGGGACGACCACCGTGATCTACGAAGGGGCGCCTGACTATCCCGGGCCAGACCGTTTCTGGAGTTTGGTCGACCGCTACAAAGTCAACGTCTTCTACACTTCGCCAACCGCCATCCGGGCCTTCATCCGTTTCGGCGACGAGTACCCGGGCCGACACGACCTGTCGAGCCTGCGACTGCTCGGGTCGGTGGGAGAGCCGATCAATCCGTCGGCCTGGGAGTGGTACCACAGCGTGATCGGCGGAGGGCGCTGCCCGATCGTGGACACTTGGTGGCAGACCGAGACCGGCTCGATCATGATCTCCCCGGTTCCGGGCGTCACGGCCCTGAAGCCGGGCTCCGGGACGTTTCCCCTGCCCGGGATTTCAGCGGACGTAGTGGACGGCGAGGGACGACCGGTCAAGCCTGGCGGCGAGGGTTACTTGGTGGTGCGCAAGCCGTGGCCCTCGATGTTCCGGACCCTTTGGGGCGACCCGGAACGCTTCATCGAGACCTATTGGAGCCAGATGCCGGGCCTTTACTTCGTGGGAGACGCCGCCCGCAAGGACGAGGACGGCTACATCTGGGTGCTTGGGCGGGTCGACGACGTCATGAATGTCAGCGGCCACCGCCTCTCCACAGCAGAGCTGGAGTCCACCCTCGTGCGCCACACGGCTGTGGCCGAGGCGGCCGTGGTCGGAATGCCGGACGAGCTGACCGGGCAGGCTGTGATCGCGTTCGTCACGCCCATTCGGGGGAACGACCCCACGGACGAGCTCGCTGCGGAACTCAGGGACTGGGTTGCGCAGCAGATCGGTAAGTTCTGCCGGCCCAAGCAGATTCGCTTCAGCGACGCCCTGCCCAAGACCCGATCGGGCAAAATCATGCGTCGCCTGCTGCGGGAGATCGTGACGACCAGTCGCGTTACCGGTGACATCACCACTCTGGAGGACTTGTCCGTGATCAACCGACTGGCGGCGCAGCAGGACGAGGAGCGGGACGGGGACTGAAGCTTCAAAGCCTCCGCCTCTTGAATGCCTCCTCCTTTGGGCGGTGGCACTGCGCTTCCGCAATTGCGGAACCTGGCCGGACTTGGCCGTGCGGCTGCCCGCTTCCGCTTCGACCGCGACGAAGCGGTGTCAGCGGCGCAGTCCGCACTGCGGAACTCGCGTAGTCCGCCTGAGCGCGGACGTTGACCTACGCCACCAGCTGCGGGATGGGGTCGCCGTGCACGTCAGTCAGGCGCATGTGGCGGCCGTTGAAGAAATACGTCAGCCGCTTGTGGTCTATGCCCAGCAAGTGCAGGATCGTCGCGTGCATGTCGTGGTACGTCAGTACCTGCTGCTCCGCCTTGTAGCCGAACTCGTCCGTCGCTCCTACGGACTGGCCGCCGGGCACGCCCGCGCCGGCCATCCACGTCACCATGGCGTGAGGATTGTGGTCGCGCCCAAGCCCGCGCTGCGAGATTGGCATCCGCCCGAACTCTGAGTGCCAGACCACGAGCGTGTCCTCGAATAGGCCAGTGCGCTTGAGGTCCTTCAGAAGGCCGGCGATGGGCTTGTCGACCTCTCCGGCGTGCAGCGTGTGGTTCTCGATCAGGTTGCTGTGCGCGTCCCAAGTGTCGATGTTCTGCTGGCGCAGCGCCCCGCTGTAGAGCTGGATAAAGCGCACGCCGCGCTCCACCAGCCGGCGCGCCAGAAGGCACTGCCTGCCGAACGGCTCCGTGGTGGGGTCGTCCATGCCGTACAGGCGCTTCGTCTCTTCTGACTCTTGGGAAACGTCGACGGCTTCCGGAGCGCATCCCTGCATTCGGTAGGCCAGTTCGTACGAGGCGATGCGCGCCGCCAGCTCCGACGATCCCGGGTGCCGTTCCGCGTGCTCGCTGTTGAGCCGGGCCAAGTGGTCAAGACGGGCCCTCTGCTGCTCCGGCGAGATGATCTCGCTGGGCGGGCGCATGTCCAGGATGGGATCCCCCTGCGAGCGAAACACCGTGCCTTGGTAAGTGGCCGGCAGGTAGCCGCTGCTCCAGTTCGCGGGGCCGGAGAACGGCCCGCCTCGGTGGTCGTAGATCACCACAAACCCCGGCAGGCTCTGGTTTTCCGAGCCTAGGCCATATGTCACCCAGCTGCCGACGCTCGGGTGTCCCATCAGGACCGAGCCCGTGTTCCATTCGTAGTGCGCCAGCACGTGGTCGTTGGATCGGCCCTTGCACGAATGCACGAACGCGATGTCGTCAACCATCGCACCGGTGTGGGGGAACAGGTCCGAGACGAGCTTTCCGCACTCTCCGTATGGCTTGAACCCGAACGGGCTGCGCATCAGCGGGCCCGGGAAGCCTTGCCGCACCCGCACTCGGCCCTTTCCGGTGAGCGGCTTACCGTGGTGCCGTTCCAGCATCGGCTTGTGGTCAAACGTGTCCACATGGCTGACGCCGCCGCTCATGAAGAGCGATATGACCGCCTTCGCGCGAGGCTCGAAGTGCGGCTTGCGTGGGGCGGTGGGGGACTCGATCCCGGCAATGTCGCATGGGGTGCTCGCGGCCAGCAGGCCGTCCTGCTGCAACATGTGGGCGAGGGCTATTCCGCTGATGCCCTCGCCGGCTCGGAACAGGAAGTCCCGTCGGGACAGGAAGCGATTGTCAGCCGGCATATACGAACTCGTTCAGGTTCAGGATGACACTGCACAGGTCGAACAGTGCCGCGTGGGCGTCCCCGTCGTGGAAGGCGCGCTGGCGCTCCAAGAAGTCGAGGTTCGCCTCCATCTCGCTTGCTGTGGGCTCGCGCCCCAGTGCAAGGCGGTAGGCCTGCCGGACGCGATCGCGGTCGTCTGCCGCCAGCTTCTCTAGGCGGCTGGCGAAAGCGTCGGCCTGGCGAAGCGAGAAATCGTTGTTGAGGAGGGTCAGGGCTTGGGTCGGCACCGTTGTCGTGGTCCGTCGCTCGCACGTGACGTTCATGTTGGGCTGGTCGAAGACCTCGAAGAGCGGGTACCGCAGTCCGCGCTTGGCGTACGCGTACACGCTCCGGCGCCAATTCCCGGGTCCGGGATCGCTCGCCTCCCACTTCCCCTTAGGAAAGCCTTCCCGCACTTCCTCAGGAATCGGCGGGAAGAACCCCGGGCCGCCCGCCTCGAGATTGAGGTTGCCCGCCGTTTGCAGGATCGCATCGCGGATCACCTCGGCTTCGAGTCGCCGGTGGCGGAACCGCCAGAGCAGGTCGTTCTCGGGATCTGCCTTGACCGCCACGGGGTCGTCGTGGGCCGAGGCCATCTGGTAGCTCTCCGACGACATGATCAGGCGGTGCATATTCTTGATGCTCCAGCCGCTGCGGACGAACTCTGTGGCCAGCCAGTCGAGCAGCTTCGGGTGGGTCGGATGCGTGCCCATGGCTCCAAAGTTTCCGGTCGTCTTGACGATGCCCGCCCCGAAGTGGTGCATCCAGATGCGGTTGACCATGACGCGCGCCGCGAGAGGATTGTCCGGCGAGGTGATCCACTTGGCCAAGGCGAGCCGCCGCCCGCTGGAAACGCGGTGCGAGGGCGCGGCCGGCTCGAACTGGGTGTCGGTTGCTAGGGCTTCGATGATTCCAGGCTGCACTGGATCGCCCAAGTTGCGGTAGTCGGCATTGGGCATGAAATGGGCCTGCGGCGGCTGGTAACCCGCCACCGGGAGCCAGGTCCCAGATATGTTGCTGAAGTCCTGCCGGTCCCCCTTTCCCGGCTGCGGCTCGTCGCCGAGGCCGTCGGGTGCGAACCGGTAGTCGCCGTCACGGATGCCCATCGCTGTGGGAAGCGGGGCCGGGAGTTCGCCTTCGAGGCGCTCTATCTCGTTATTGAGGCGTTCCAAGGTGTCGGCATCCTCCGCGGACACGAACTCCTCATAACTGGTGGCGCCAATGGACCCCACCTGAGCGGCCAACAGCTTCTGCCCCTCCGTCCGCTCGCTCTCTGGCGTTTGCACGGCGACGCGGATATCCTCCGGGAACTCCTCCAGAGCCCGCTCGCGGGCCATGCGTCGGTACGGTGCCTGGATCTCGGCAACTCGCTTCTTGAGCGGATCGATCTTCGCGGTCACCGCGGCGGTCGCGGCCTCGTGGCGGCGGACGGTGTCGGGATCGGCCAGCGGGAACTCGTACCGGATGTAGGGGAAGAACACCGCCATGGTGCGGTAGTAGTCCATCTGCGAGATGGCGTCGAACTTGTGGTCGTGGCAACGGGCGCAATCCACGGTCAGGCCGAGGAACACCCGGCCGGTGGTTGCGATCATGTCGTCGAGGTAGTTGTAGCGGTACTGAGGATTGTCCTTCTCGCGGAACAGCACGCGAGGCCCAACGCGCAGCATCCCGGTCGCAGTGAGGGAGTCGAAGGTCGGATTCTCTACCTCGTCCCCGGCCAGCTGTTCCTGAACGAAGCGGTCGTAGGGCTTGTCCTCGTTGAACGCGCGGATCACGTAGTCGCGGTAGCGCCAGGCGTGAGGCTGGTCGTAGTCGTGCTCGTAGCCGGAAGAGTCCGCGTAGCGTACGGCGTCAAGCCAGTGACGTCCCCAGCGTTCGCCGTAGCGCGGCGAGTCCAGCAGCCCCTCGACCAGCCGGGAGAATGCTTCCGCGGATGGGTCCGCGGCGAATGCGTCGACGACTCCTGGAGGGGGAAGCAGCCCGACCAAGTCGAGGTAGGCCCGGCGCACCAAGGTCCGGGGATCTGCCCTCGGGGCGGGGCGGATTCCCGCTTCTTCGCGGCGCTCCGCCATGAAGGCGTCTATGGGGTTCGCCTGCCCGCCGGGCGGGTCCCATGGCACGGGTTGCTTGAACGCCCACCAGACCTTCTTCCCCGGGGGTTCGTCTGTCCATTCCGCGCCACTGTCGATCCAGCGCTGCAGCGAGGAGACCTCAGCGGCGGTGAGCTCCCCTCCGAACGGCATGCGCGGCTCCGCCAGGCCCGCCACATGTCGGTACAGCCGGCTCGCCGCAGAATTGCCAGGCTCGATAGCCGGCCCGCGCGAGCCTCCCTTCAGGAGCGCTTCCCGGCTGTCGACCCTCAGACCCGAGACCTGCTGCTTGTCCCCGTGGCACTGGGAGCAGCGTTGCTCGAAGATCGGGGCGACTTCGTCATTGAAGTTCGGCGGAGGCGGCGCTGCCGCCAAGATTGCAGCCAGCAGTGCGGTTATCGACGTTAGGATCAGCGCGATTCGGGTCACGGATAAACTTCTCACCCGGTAAGCAGTGTACTTCGGACAACGGTCGCCCGGCAAGGGGATTGGCACGCGCATCCGGGCGACATCGGCCTCTCTGGGGCATTTCGGGCATCCGTAGGTCGGCTTCGGCGTCCGCCGACTCCGGACTGCGTACTTATGCCGAGCGCTCGACCACCCTCTGCACAGACAGCAGGGATCGTCGCCTCTTCGGCCCTGATCGTGGAATCAGTGGCGCCCTGTGCGCGGGACGCGCCCCAGAGACCCCTCTCGGGGGCGCGGCTGGCAGACGAGCGGAAGGCAATCCAGGAGGTGGTGCGGACAGCCGTGCTGTTGCCGCCGGGGAAGGCGGGGTCGGGTCCCGCCGCAAGGTATTCGTACGCGAGTGGCGTGGCTGGCGCGCACGGCAGCATTCCGGCCCTCGGCTCCGGCCCCAGTCAGGATGAGATCCATTGGAGGGCCTGCGCCGATCTGCAACTGATGGTTCACATTTCGGTGGCTGTAGGGGCCGTTCCGAGCCCCCAAGGATTCGGGAGTTCTGGGTGTTTGCGGCTCGGTTCCACAGCGCCACTGCCGCGAAGAACGGCTTGCACGTATGCCTGCACTCGAGGCAACGCCACACCGGCTGGCCGAGGGAGAAGACTGGCCCATCCTCCGACTCGCTGGCTTGCAGCTGCGGCCAGTGCGGTGCGCCGCGGCAAGAGGCAAGGGAACCGTCTCGTAGCCATCCTGCCCAACGGCCTACTTGCCGGACACAGAGAGCCGATAGGGCTCCATTCTGCTCGCGCTCGTGACAGCTCGTGCACCACAGCACGCACGGGATGTTGCCAGAGCTATCGAGGGCGGGGGCCGGCCTACCCTCATGACTCACCTCCAATCCGGCAACTCCGTCTGAGCGCTAGACTATCGGGACTCCTCGTTCTGAGCAGTCGTACGATGACGAAGAAGGAGTGCTTACGCGGATTGGGGTCCCAGATGTCGGTCACGGCTACAACGACGACTAAACGCACCGCTGTGGCCTCATCGGCCTTTGACTCGAAGTTGCGGGAACGTGACGACGTCGAGTATCCGGAAGGGCATTGGATCGCGCAGAGCGTCTGGCACGGGGACGCTGTCAGGCTGGCTACAGACGCGTTGCGCAACCACTTCCGTGACCGCGAGGACGTGCTCGTGGCCATGGAACTGGTGGTGTACTACAAGCGCGGCGACAAAAAGGCAAGGCTGCAGCCGGACGTTCAGGTGGTCTTCGGCGTGGGGCGCGGAGGGAATCGCAGCACGTACAGGATTTGGGAAGAAGGCAAGGCACCGGACTTCGTACTGGAAGTAGCCTCGCCGTCGACGGCGGAGAACGACGCCCGGCACAAGGCCATCGAGTACGCCGGGATTGGCGTGCGCGAATACTGGCGGCTGGATCCGGAAGGATCGCTGATGAGGACTGCTTTGGAGGGCTACTCGGTCAAGAGCGGGAGGTATGGCCCGTTGGAGTTTGTCGAACGACCGGGAAGGGGCAAGTACCTGCGGAGCCGGGTCTTGGGGCTGGATCTCCGCACTCAGCGCAGCAACGGGGCGACGGTGGTAGTATTCGCCGACCCGCTGACGGGCGAGGAGTCTGACGGTTCGATAGAAGAAGCCGAGCGGGTACGGCAGATCGCGGAGCAGCGAGCGAGCGCCGCAGAGAATCGGGCAGCGGCTGCCCAAGAGCGGGCAGAGGTTGCCGAAGAGCGGGCAGCGGCTGCCGAAGAGCGGGCAAGAATCGCGGAGGAACGCTTGCGGGAATTGTCGGAGAGACTCCGGAGCCGAGCGCGTCGAACCGGTCCGCAGGGGCTAGATTCGTAAGACCAAGTCCTAGCTTCGCGTGGCGCGGTACTCCGTTACCAGCGGAACTGAGCCGGGCACTGGCTTCCGAATAGCTTCGGCTCGTTCCAATGACTTCCTGTCCGGCCCAGACAATCGTGTGTCCGGATGGCCTGCCTGTCTTCTCAAATGTGTGCCAATAGCATTCACGCTGCGGAGACTCAACGGCCGTACGCACTGGTCTGAGGCGCAGCTTCGCTAGCTGATCGAGCATGCACGCGAAGCTTCTAGGCGAGGCTGGTCAGCCCTGCCTGCACCAATCCTAAGTTGCGCGTTCTGACAAGCCAACATTGCGCATCTAACGCCTGCGGGTCAGGTCCCGCTCAACCATGAGGCTCCACTGCGCTAGGCGTTATTGGGCGCTACGGCCCGTGACCGGCCTAGGCGGTCCTTAGCTAAGATGGGCGCCATGCTGCTGCACAGATTGGTCATGGCGAGTCTGCCCGCCATTGCCGCCGCGTACGGGGCTGAGGTGCCAGTCGACATGAACTCCTACACGGAGGGCCCCGTCCAGGCCGCTGTTGAAGGCCCACTGCTGGCGGTCGAGTGGTCAGACTCCGCAGGAGTCGCATGGCGCGCGGAGTTCAGTCGCGATCCGTCGAAGGCCCTATTGGCCTCTGTGAGCGCGGGCGGCAACGCGGTCCTGCGGGACGCGCGCCCCTTTTATCGCATCGAAACAGGTATCCGGCGCAAGGGCTGGGACGCGTTCTTCGACTATCCGCCGGCGCATCCCATGGGGACTTCGGCGCACTTTGGATCCTTGGATCTGGCTAGCTTGCGCGTGGAGACCGCGGGCTCGCGGCTGCGCGTTCACGTCGCCGGCTTCTCCGCGGACCCGTTCCGCGGCGAGGTCGTGTACACCTTCTTCGCCGGGTCCAGGTTGGTCCTCCAGCAGGCGGTGGCAGTGACCGACAAGCAAAACGTGGCGTACTACTACGATGCGGGCGTTGAGTTTGCGGCGAGCGATCAGGTGCAGCCTGGCCGCAACATGCTCACGCCGTTCGCGTACTACGACACCGAGGGCCGCTTGCAAACGGCCGAGGCGAACGGACTGCAGCCTGAGCGCGTGCCGCATAAGGTGCGCTACCGCGCCCTCGCGACGGCAGCCGGGCAGGGCAGCGTGGCGGCGATTCCGGCTCCCCACCAGTACTTCTTTCCACGCGACTTCACGTCCAACCTCGGCCACAGCTGGCACCGCTCGTGGCGGGGACGCGTCTCGCTGGGGATCCGCCAATTGCGCGACACGAACTGGCAGTTCTACCCGTGGGCCAACGCCCCGCCAGGGAGTAGGCAGGCAATGTCGCTCTTCTTGGTGTTGGAAGACGGCTCTCCGGAGGAAGCCCTCAAGGCTGCGCTCAGCTACACGAACAGCGACCGCTACCCGGAGCTCGCGGGTTTCAAGTCGGTTGCGTCGCACTTTCACCTGGCATACACAGTCCAGGCGGTGGAACAGGATCCAGACTGGGAGCCGCCCTTCAAGACCGTGCTCCAGGACATGGGCGTGGACGCGGCCATAATCATGGACTTTCACGGAGACGGCCACCCGCGCGACCTGACCGAGCTGCGCTTGGAGGAGCTGGACAGTTTCTTCCGCATGTCGCGGCGGATCTCGGACCGGGACTTCCTGCTTATCCCGTCCGAAGAGGCTAATG